>CALEMV010000261.1 GCA_937910655.1 uncultured Solobacterium sp. | reverse complement strand
ATGTCTATCTATACCGCATTAGATCCAACGATTCAAACGGAAATCGAAGCAATTCAAAATGGTGAAGTTGTCAACTTTGAAAGTGACCTTGTTCAGTTAGCGATGATTACTTTAAATAACAAGAACGGCGAAATCGTTGGTGTTGGTGGAGGTAGAAACTATGGTGGTGATGGTGGATCACGACTATTAAACCGTGCTCTACAACAATACAAACAACCAGGTTCTAGTATTAAACCTGTATTAGAATACGCTCTTGCATTTGAATATTTAGGTTTTTCATTAGATGAAGTCTTGATTGATAGACCAATTACCTATCCAGCAGAACAACGTGTTCTTGTAAACTATAACGGAAAATATGAGGGTGATGTTACATTAAAAGATGCAATGGCAAACTCCTTAAATACCCCTGCAATCCAAACGTTAGAGAAAGTTACAGCCAAGATTGGTTCTGACGCAGTTGTAGATTACCTTAAGAAGATAGGCTTCTCGCAAGTAAAATATGGTAATTATCACCTATCCTACGCAATCGGTGGCAACGACTTTACTGCTTCTGTAGCTGAGATGGCAGCTGCACATGCAATGTTAGTGAATCTAGGTATTTATAACGAACCACATACTATCCGTCGTATACAAACTGATGACGGTAATGTATATGAGCCGCAGAATCAGAATATTCGTGCACTTTCGTCCGGTAGTGCCTACCTCGTAGACCAATTGATGGAAAATAATGTTAATCAAAACAAGTATTATAACCATATGCAAATATTACAGAGTGGTTATCCAGTCTATGCAAAGACTGGCACAACCGACTGGGGCAATGATGGTTTGCAATACGGAATTCCAAGTGGTGCCGCAAAAGATAAATGGATGATTGCGAGTACATCTCAATATACCAATGCAGTATGGTATGGATTTGATCAAGCAATTGATGGTGAGATGACATACTTCCCTACTTGGCGAGACCTGAATACACCTGGGCAAATCAATCGTCACATGCTAGACATTGAATCCTATATCTCTCCAGATACAATTGGAGGTGTATCTCAACCAAGTGATGTACAAGATGTAACTTACCTTTATGGTACATATCCACACGTTGCAAATGATGGTTCAAGTTATGGCGGTAAGACAATAACTTCGCAAGTATCATCGAGCGGTTTAAATTACACACCAACACAATACGCAAGTTCTTATCGTAACAATAGCAGTTATTTAGCAGGACTTAACGCTTCTATTTCAAATGGAATTGTGTATATTAATTGGCTGACTCAAGATACATGTTCTGGTAGCCGTAATATATCTCTCAAAGATAACTATAACAACATTTCTAAATCTGGTGCTTGCCTTGCATACAACAGTTTCCTACAAACATCTGCAAACGGTAAATTCTATGCAGATTTATATCAGGATGATGTCTATATCACTTCAGTAACAAGTAAGACGAACATGTATGCAGGTCTACCAGAATATTTCAAAGGAAAAGTCAAAGCTTGTGGTTACTTTGTGACAAGTAGTGGTAAGAAATCAGATACCATCTGTACAGATGCTGGTTATTATGATCCAGACGCTACTGCCGCAAAGGATGCAAAATAAACAATAAGAATCTATAGCGATATAGGTTCTTTTTTTATAAACAAAAAGCGAATAATAGAATTACATCTATCATTCGCCACTGTATACTATTTTCCCTCTGTCATAAGCTGTTTTACAGGGTCTGGTGCAACAATCTCGTTGACTTGGTTAATACCACTGATATATAGCTGGAAATTATCCACAGTAGACATCTTTGTCTTTGTTTCCTTGTTATCATATTGTGTGTCAATTGAAATATTTACTTCATTAGGAACGAGTTTAAACTCTCCATTTTCCATCTTTTCAAGTACAAGATGAATTTGTAAATCGATAGATGTTATACTATCTTTTTCAGATTCAAAAAGTCCACTATCTAAGAACGTCGATCTAAATGCAGAGACAACATCATAGTTATCTGTTGCGTTGCCTTTAAAGTCTAGAAATACAAATTGTTCATCTTCTGTCCTTGTAAACTGATCCGCAAATGTTTCACATAACTTATAGAATTCATCACTATGGCCTACCTCCGGATCTTTCTCTTCATAAATACCTTCCAAAGACTTTTTCCAGCTGTTTATATTTTGCCATCCTAAATCCCTTCTATCATTGATATAACTGGCGTAGCTAACCCCTTTGCTAGGAGAATAGTAAAACAGTCTATATCGATAATAGGCCGGTTCCGTAACCCTAAGAAGGCTTTCATCAATGCTATCCTTATAACCTTTACTTTCATCATAATCAGCAAAGTGACGATAGAATTGCTCATAATATGTTTGTGGTTCAAATATAATTTCCCCTTGTCTACCAAACATTGCAAAACCATACTGTCTTGTTTGTCTGAATTTTTGTAGGTTCTTAGTATAATAAGAACTCTCATATTTTAAACTTTTTGCATCATGAAGAATTGTTGCAAAATTCATAACATCTTCAGCCACATGTTCTGTAGATGTTTCTGCTGCAGAGTCCTCTGGTTTTCGACAAGCAGAAACAGTAACAGCTAAAACAACCGTAAGGAATGTCAAAAAGATAGTTCTTATATGTTTCATTTTAGTTCCCCCTCATCCGAAATTGCATTTTCAACTCCACTAGGAGCTTCTACATGAATTCCAGAGTTAATATTAGAATATGTCACTTGACTAACCATTTTCTCCTTTGAAGATGAATATGAACGTCTAGAACATGTAAACGTAACTGATAATGGTGTACAGTCTTTTTTCGATACTGTTAAGTCAATGTTTAATTCTGCACTTTTATCATCAGGAAAAAAATGAAAGCGATTATTTGCTGATGTAGCAAATAAATCTGAATTTTGACTCAAGAAATC
>CALEMV010000260.1 GCA_937910655.1 uncultured Solobacterium sp. | reverse complement strand
GAAATTCCAATGTAAATTATTCCTTCGTTAGTCAAAATGGAGAAGTATTACCTTCTGCGGTTACAGATTTACTTCCTTCTGCCGTAAACGGAATCACACCTGGAACAGTTATCACAGCACAAGCACCTGCACAAACAGAAATCACAGTTTCTAATGGCAAATAGGTATTTGTTGGCTATGACCATGATACTTTTACAGCAGATGGCACTGACACCACATTTATAGGTACATGGAAATTTATCCTAAGCCAGAATACTGCTGTTTCTCCACAAACAATTGACCATACAAATATTACTGGTTATATTTTCCTACTTGCTGGAGCAGTCGTTATTCTATGCTTCGCAGGATATCGTAAATTTGCTTCAAAAAAATAAAATCTAACAAAAAGAGCTAGGACATAATGTCTTAGCTCTTTCTACACTCTATTTATCGATAAATTTTTGAATCGCCTCAAAACCAATGAACTGTTCAATCCTATCCTGGTGATGAACCAACATCGTAGGCGCAATCATAATTCCTAGATTTCTACAGAGTTTCATATTCTTCTCTGCTTCTATAACTTCATACGCGAAGTCTTTTTGCGCCATATATTCTTTGATGAGTTTACACTTTGGACAGTTTTTGGTTGTGATTAATTGTGGAAGTTTACTCATCTTTCGTTAACAGCCTCTTGGTATAAATAACCTTCAATTGGATAATCACGATTGCATGTATTGAGTGTGATATATGGAATTGTATAGTTTTCCATAATACGCTCTAAAAGTATCGCAATACCTTTTGCGTCATACTCATTCTTCGCAAGACGTACATTAAAGATGGTTCCACCAGTATAGATTTCTTGCATGCGATTCTGTATATCTAAACGAGTAAATAAATCTACATTTCCATCGATTGGTAACTCAGTACTACCTGTGTAGTATGGTGTATCACCTTGCATCGCAATCACCATATCAGGATATTCATTTTTATCCTTTAACGCAAAGCGATGTGAGATATCTCCTGCCGCTACTGCTTCAATACTAAAGAGTTCATGGTGGTCTGCTTGATATTCTTTTAGACGCTTACGTACATGCATGAGTACATTCTCCGCAAATTCCTGTGCCTCTTCTGTTTCTAAACCCTTTTGGATCCACTTTGCATTCATGCATGCTTCATTCATACCTACGATTCCAATCGAAGAAAAATGATTATCAAAGGTACCAAGATAATGCTTGGTATAAGGATATAGCCCCGCTTCTAAAAGGCTTGCAAGAACTTGACGCTTTGTACTCAAAGAGCGAGCAGAGATATCTAATACCTTATCTAGATGTTTCAGGAAATCTTCTTCATCTTTGGCAAGATAAGCAAGTCTAGCCATATTGATCGATACAGTCCCAATCGTTCCGGTATTTTCTCCATACGCAAATAAACCACCAGTCTTCTTAAATAGTTTCTTTGCGTTAAAATGAGTACCGCTAAAGATACTACGTGCATTCTTCTGCTTTAAATCACCATTAATAAAATTCGCAAAGTATGGAAGACCTGTCTTTACAGTAACTTCTAATAACAATTTTGCATTCTCACTATTCCAATCAAATTTCTTAGTGATTGCATATGTTGGAATTGGGAATGAGAATTTATTTCCTTCCGCATCACCTTCTAAGACAACTTCAAGGAAGGCACGATTGATGATTGCCATTTCATCCTGACAATCACCATACGTAAAGTCTTGTTCCTCACCACCAACAATCGCTGGACGCTTCGCAAGATCTTCAGGAACTGTCCAATCAAAGCAGATATTCGCAAACGGAGAAATCGTTCCCCAACGAGATGGTGTATTTAACCCATAGATTAATGTCTGCATACTCTGCTTTACTTCATCGAATGATAAATGATCCATGCGTACAAACGGAGCCAGGTACGTATCAAAGGATGAGAAGGATTGCGCTCCTGCCCATTCATTCTGCATAATCCCAAAAAAGTTTACAATCTGATTACAGATGGTTATCAGATGTTTTGCAGGAGCGGAAGAAGTTTGCTTAGCCACCCCACCCAAACCTTGTTGGATTAACTCCTTTAAAGACCACCCTGCATTACATCCTGTTAACATATTCAAATCATGAATATGAATATAACCATCACGATGTGCATTAGCAACCTCTTCATCATATACTTCACTCAACCAATAATTGGTGGTAATGGAGGCTGAGTTTGATAAAATCAAACCACCAACAGAGTACGTTGTATTCCCTTTACTGTGTTGATTTCCAGTATTGATATAATTATCCACAACAGAATGATAATCAAATGTTGTATTTGTAATATTACGTACATTTTCACGCTGTTTACGATAGAGAATATATGCCTTTGATACATCCGCATATCCAGATTCACTTAATACTTTTTCTGCACTATCTTGAATCTTTTCTACGTCAATTAAGCTATTCTGAATCTTAGGTTCAAAATCACTGGTAATACGTAATGCAATTAAATCGATTACGCTATCGGTGTATTCACGATCACATGCATCAAACGCTTTACGAATCGCACTTGCGACCTTCTTGATGTTAAACGCTGCAGTACTACCATCTCTTTTCTTTACACGATACATCACTTACACCTCCTTCGCTAATCTTAATTCTACAGTCTTCACATACGGTTCAACCGCTTTCTTCATTTCTACCATCTCTTCAGCAGTATATGCATGCAGGTCAGGTTGAATCACTGAATCCGAAGATACAAATTGTTGTAATACATAATGAGCATCACTGCCAATAAACTTGGCAATCTTTATCAAATCATCAACCGTATGAAATTCCTTTACAACAGTTGTTTTAAATTCATGTTCTACTTTATATTCTTGCAGTAAGCGTACGCTTTCTGAAATTGGATGTTTGTATTCCACATCCGATTTTAGACCACTGGTTAGCGGATACTTCTCGGCACTATTTTTCATATCTAGTGATACAAAATCCACCAAGCCTTCTTCCAATAATACTCCAAGCTTTTCATTATTTGTGCCATTGGTATCTAGCTTTACCGCGTAGCCTAGTTCTTTAATCTGGCGAATAAATGGGATGAGTTCTTCTTGTAATAATGGTTCACCACCACTGATGACAACACCATCCAATAAGCCACTACGCTGATTGAGGTATGAAAGAATTTCCTCTGGTGTGATATAGCGATATTTCTCAGGAATAAACACAAGATCTTTCTGATTACAGAATGGACACTTCATGTTACATCCAGCTGTGTAGATTGTCGCCGCAACTTTTCCAGGGTAATCCGTAATCGTTGTCTTCTGTAAAGCACCAATTTTTAATGTATGAAACGCAGTTGGCTCACTAGATAAAATATTACGAGAGTTTTCACAGGCAACATTTAACATCTCCTCAAACTGGTCGAAATCAACACCACTAGCTAGTGCTGCACGACATTGATTACGGAAATCATATACAGCAGTCATCATTGCGGATGCTTTATCAGTGGTATGTAAATGCTTCATACGGTGGTCTTTTTCATCCTGTACTGCACTCACGTATCCTTGTTCAATCAGACGCTGAATACTCTTCGTTGTTGTACCTTTATCCACTTCACTGATACGTGTGACGTCTTGCATTGTAATACCCTCATTCTCATTGATAATCAATAAAAATGTTAATTGGCCGGAGCCAATATCATATGGCGCCAGCATCTTATCAAAATATTTTTGTGTATTGCGAAACAATACTGATAGATTCAAAATAAAATTACTCGTATCACTCATTCCGGATTGGAGCTCCTTATAGTTAGTATTTTATCATATTATTCTCTATTCAAAACCTTGTTCAAATGAAAAGTTCCGAAACATTTACTGTTCTTCGGAACTTGATTTACCATCTGGTAAAAAGTGTTCAAAAATAAAGTAATCAAAATACTTACGGTTTTCTTCTAACTCCTGTTTAGAGCGAATTGTCCAAGCTACTGCAGGATTTTTAAATAGACAATGGCACAACATGCGTGAAAGGTTATAACGGTTATGGTGGTTATACGCAATAAAGTTTGGTCGTGTAATGAAGTTTGTTAGAAGATACTGCATTATCCTCGTTAAGACAAACATCTTTCCTTTTGCTTGTGCGTTAGGACGTTCAGCGAGTTGACCACGAATAATCTCAGGACGATTCTTGCGATACCAGTTTACACAAGCAGGATGAAACGACTCCACACAATATACACCATGATATTTTCGCAACAACAAATCTGCCTTACTACACAATACATTTGTATCAGTTGATGAATTGGCTACCTTTAATTCCACAATCAAGGGAACTTTTCCATCTACTAATTTTAATACATCTTCAAACAGAGGAACCTTCTCTTTACTTGTTAGTAGGTGGCATCTCTGTAATTCATCCAATGTTAATTCCGTAAGCACTTTATTAACAACCATATCTTTTTCATCACGTAATAATCTACCAGTCTTTCCATCGTGAAAAATAACAGGTACACCATCTTTGGTTAGTTGCACATCTAGCTCAATACCATAACCATTCTCTACTGCTTTCAAAAAAGCAGCCATTGAATTCTCTGGAATATTCCTTTGTGTATCATGTAAACCACGGTGAGCATAATAGTGATGACGAAATCCTTCCCACTTTTCATCATCAAGATTCTGGGGATGAATCATCCATAGATAGAGTAAACAAATACTGATTACGATAATCATACCAATCATTGTATCTTACTCCTGTGTAATAAATACAAAGTGTGTATCATCAGAAAGTTCAGCATCATAGTAATAATGTTCATTAAATTTCTTAATGTCTTCAGGATCAGTGATGTGATTTTGTGCCATATACCAAATCATATCTCCACGTGCCATCTTTGCCTTGGTCGCCTTTGTAATTAGCTTTCCATTCTTGAATTCGCCAAAGATAATATGAATCATGCGATCATTTTCTTGAAGATAATCTTTAATACAACGTGAATACTCTTCGGACGCAAGATTGATAATCACATTGTCATTGAGCTCACGATAAAGCGCATCATTCCAATAGTCATATAGGTTACTACCATCTGGAAATACCGATAACATTTCCAAACGATATGGTGTAATACCATCCATTGGCTTTAGTACACCATAGAAACCAGAAAGAATACGGAAGTGTTCTTGTAGATAGTCTAACTCATCTTGGCATAGAGAAGTCGCAGATAAATGTTGAAACGCAAGACCACTATAACTGAATAACGCAGGCGAAAGATTCTCATACAAGTTCATTGTTTCAATACGCTTGATATTTTCAGCCAAGATCTTATCATTACAACGATACATATGTTGTAGTTGTTCAGCACTCATACTACGTAGTTTTTCAAGCAATTTCTCTGTCTTTGATAGAAAAACCGGTATTGTTTTTGGGGGTAAATCTTCATCTTGAATCATCTTTTTTGTTGGAGAGAATATTATTTTCATGTTCCTATTATATAATAAATGCAGAAATGGTGAGGATTACATGCAAAAATTTAATTCATTAACTGATACAACGATAGATACAAAACTAGAAAGCCTACTCTTAGAGCGCAAAGCACCTCTTAGTGAAGAAGGTATGCAAAAGATACTAGAAGAGTTAACACTCTATATGGCAGGTGACCGTCGATTCTATGTTGCCTTCTATCCAAAAGAAGACGCAATCAAAAATGACAGTATTCAAGCATCTAATATTGACCGTGTTGATTTAATGCAGGCAACTGATGGTGAAAAGTATCTTCCTGTATTTTCTACATTGGAAGGCCTACAAAAATTTAAACCAACACTACAAAAAGATGAACATATCTACATCGTCACAAAACAAGATATATTAGATTTCCTAAATCTAAACACAAAGGTTGCGGCAGCTGTATTAAACCCTCTTGAGGATGACTTATTATTGTATCGTATGCAACTACAGAATCTCATTCAAGTACAAGCGGAACAAATATAAAAATAAGCCCGGGATAAACATCTCGGGCTTTACTTTAATATTTATTTTTACTATCCATGTATGCATGGAAATTACGGAATATATTCTCTTGAAAAAATTTATCTTCTTGACTGATTTCATCTTGTCTTGCAAAGAAGTTTTGTTGCGCATATTGAAATACTTTCT
>CALEMV010000259.1 GCA_937910655.1 uncultured Solobacterium sp. | reverse complement strand
GTTTTAAAATAGTTTCACGAATTTGTTTTACCAACTCTTTATCTGCTGGTTTTCCAATGAGACGGTCAATGATTTCTTTAATCAATTCATATCCTGATTTTAATATTAAGCACGCAATCATCAGTGTCGCCACACCATCAAATGGAAATGTTGTTTTGAGTTGGCTTAACAACATCGCTACAATTGTAATTAGTGTAGACCATGCGTCATTACGTGCATCCTGTGCCGTCGCAATCATCGCAAGATTATCAATTCTCTTTCCAATCGTATGATTGAGATAACTAATCCACAACTTAACACCAATGGATAATACCAGTATTAACATGAGTACTGGTCGAAATAGAATCTCATTTGGTTCCATAATCTGCTGGATGCCCTGTTTGATTAGTTCAAAACCTACGGTAAAGATAACCACCGCAATCACAAAACTAACCACATACTCTACTCGACCATGCCCAAAAGGATGTTCTTTATCCGCTGGCTTACTTGCAATACGATATCCTAACACCGTCACAAGACATGTCATCACATCAGATAGGTTGTTAAAGCCATCTGACATGATAGAAACAGAACTTGTCATAAAACCAATTGCTAATTTTACGATGAATAATAATAGGTTTGCGATAATCCCGATAATACTCGTCACCTTTCCATACGCAAAGCGTACGGTTTCATTTTGAATATCCTCCGGATTTTTAATATATTTTTTTATCAGATAGTTTATCATAAGTACTTTCCTTAGTACCTATTTTAACGTAACGTAGCCTTCTTATCCAAGGTATTTGCATATTCTTTTGTAAAGAATAATGCGATTCCATAAGAACATAGTATAGGCATAAATACAATTGTGATAAATACCATTGTATAGCCAAGCTGTAAGGAACTTAATGGTAATACGACCGCAATCCCAATAAACACAAACATTAAAGATAAAATATGCCCTAATAATTCTGAAACTGTGTGGAAATGATACTTTACCCAATTTACCGCAAAGATTACAGAAGCGTATGCGGATACCTCTACCATTGGTAATGTTATTTGTAAACCAACCATACGGATCACTCCGCTTAGCACAATACCCATAACGAACATTTGTATTACGTTATCCTTCATCTTTTCATATCCAATAAACTCACAAGTTAAGAATGCGGATACAATACTGCATGCTAGTGAAGGTAGTGTATACCCATTGATTGCATAGGCAATTGCCAGAAATAATACCGAACGATTTACGAAATATAGTTGTTTGTTTGTCATACTCATCACCTTTTCTACATGGATTATCTTAGCAGTTAGGTATATAATTGATGTGCATATAAGTGCACATCAATTAAGAATATGAAAAATATAAACTCACTCCCATTACAAATTCTAGAGATACTACGTCAGTATCCAGATCAAGAACATCTAATCTCAATGCCTGAGTTGCAGGCAATCTTAGAAGCAGATGGCTTCCCTTCCAATCGTCGTACTGTATATCGTGCAATTGATACACTGCGAGAATACAACTATGATATTCGCTATGAATTTCATAAGTTTTATTCTGGCTATTATCTTGTACCGTATTTCAATGAAGCAGAGCATTTTATTCTTTCTGATTATCTTAACCAACAAACAACATTATCAAATCAAGAAATTAGTACAATACAAACAAAGCTCCAGCATCTTGCAAGTCCCTACCATAGTCTAAAACGCAGGCAAAATATACATACAAGCAATCAAGAAATTTTATCCAACATCAAATTGATTTTACATGCTATCAAGCATTCCTATCAGATTTCTTTCTACTACTTTGACTATACAATTTCAAAGGAAAAGAAATACCGCAAAAATAAAAAACGTTATATATTAACGCCATATGCAGTTACTTCCGATGAAGGAAAATACTATTGCGTACTCTATAGTGAGAAGTATCAATCCTTTACAAACTATCGTATTGATAAGATGGAGACAGTTCGTCTGATTGATCAACCTGTAGAGACTATCGCATTCAACTTAGAAGAGCACCTACAAACATCCATGAAGATGTACGCAGGCAAAGCAGAAACAATTACCATTAAATGCACAACAGACATGGCAAGCATCATCTTAGATGAGTTCGGTAAGCAAATGATTATCTCCGAAGTAAATGATGACTATTTTATCCTAAGCCTAAAAACAGCGATAACACCAACCCTATTAAGTTGGCTATTATTATTCTATGATCGTGTAACAGTAATCCAACCAGCTAAGCTAAAAGAAAAATTACTAACAATCGCAAATAAAGTTATTGAAACTTATTAGAAAGAAATCATATGAACGAAAAGATAAAAGAACTTCAAGACATCATTGATCATTCAAATCATATTGTCTTCTTTACCGGTGCCGGGGTATCTACTGCTAGTGGTATCCCTGATTTCCGTAGTATTGATGGCCTCTACAATCAAAAGTATCAATTCCCACCAGAAGAAATCTTAAGTCATCACTTCTTCCTACAACAACCAAAAGAATTCTTTCGCTTCTATCGCGATAAGATGTTATATCCAAATGTAAAGCCATCCTACGTACATACATATATCGCCTCTTTAGAGAAGCGTCAGAAAAAGGTTACCGTCATCACCCAAAATATAGATGGACTACATCAACTTGCCGGTTCAACAAATGTATTAGAACTACATGGTAGTGTTTTACATAATACATGCATGCAATGTCATACAAAATATTCACTAAATGATATTTTAACAATGGATACTGTACCACTTTGTCCAAAGTGTAAAGGTATCATTAAACCAAATGTAGTCTTGTACGAAGAAGGATTAGATGAAACAATCCTGAATCAATCATTACATGCATTACAAACTGCAGACACCTGTATTGTATTAGGTACATCTCTTGTTGTATATCCAGCTGCAGGACTGCTGCGTTACTTTGGTGGTAAAACACTCGTTTTGATTAATCGTGATCAAACCAGTTACGATTCTACTGCCGATTTAACAATTCATGATGACTTCATCAACATCTTTCCAAGTTTAAAATAAAAGCTTAATCAACTTCACTTTGTGTCGTTTATTAAGCTTTTCTTTTTACAATGTGAAATGAATACCCTTTTCTCTTAGGTTTTCTATACATTCAAGTAAATATTGATGATTATGTTCTTTATAAATTGGAGTATCTACCGTCACTTCTTTAAGATTAGTATACCTTTCTGCTACCTTTCCTCGATAATTCTTATCTCTCCATTCTTCAGAAACTCGATACCCTCTTTTTTCCATTTCATCCATGACTAAGGAATGATAGCGATATAAGCAATACGGAGAGTAGAGAAACACATAATCTACTGTTCTATGTTTCTTTTGCCATCCATTACCTCTTAATGCACAACATTCTCTATGCTGTCCAAGAAGTTGATTTTTAGGCAATTGCGTTATCATTTGTTCATGCCAGAGTCTCATCATATTCTCCTGTCAATAAAGTAGATTCTTGTAAATATTGATTTGGATATTTCTTTAATAAAGCATTGATATATTCAATCACAGTTTCTTGATTTGATTCATCTATCATATATTTTTCTAGTATGCTAAATAAGCCCTGTTTTTCAGCGTCACTTGCGTCTTTCTTGAAATATCCCCATACATGAAGAATGGCATTGTTAAAAT
>CALEMV010000258.1 GCA_937910655.1 uncultured Solobacterium sp. | reverse complement strand
CATAGGTACTGCCACCATAATCTGGGAAACAATGTCTGGTGGTGTCACAATAGCCGCTACGATAAAAATAATAATGATTGCAGGCTTACGCGCTTTGATTAGATACTTCGCCTTTAAAACTCCTACAAGGGATAACAGAACTGATATAACAGGCATTTCAAATATGACACCAAAGATCATAAATACAGTTGTCAAAAACATGACATATTCTTGAATGGAAATGCTTGCGATAATATCAGAACCTGCACCAAATTCCTTTAGGAAGTACAGCATAAATGGCACACTTATGTAATATGCAAATAACACACCTACAACAAAAAACAATAAGCCAAATAACATCACCAACAGGACAACTTTTTTGGTTTTTTTATTTTCAATTGCAGGAGAACTAAATGCATAAATCTGATGAACAATCACCGGGATATCCGCTATAAAAGCTGCTAACATTGCGACACTAAAATGCACAAGCATTAACTCCTGTGGTGCAATATAAACAAACTCGTAGTGATATCTGGTTCCCATGTCGGTTAATAGTTGTACCAACTGTTTTGAAAAAGCAAGTGCAACAAAAAAGCCAACAATAAAAACTACCAGACATACACCAATACGATTACGTAATTCTCGTAAATGTCCCGGTAGTGTCATCACTCCCTGTTCATCTTTATTCGTTTGTATTGTCTTTGTTGTTGTCATTTTCTTCTTCAGATCCAATGCCTTCTTTGAAACCCTTTATGCTCTTACCAAACATCTTTGTTAACTTTGGAATCTGTGTCGGCCCAAATAAAATTACAACAATAAGCAAAATAATAACCAATTCATTCATTCCGATTTTCATATAGTAACTCCTTCTTTGTTTTCACCCTTATCTTTTGTATTTTCTTGTACGACTTGTACTGTTTTGTTTTCTTCTGTCAACTTTGGCATTCCACATTCTGAGCAGAATTTACCATGATTGATGTTATTACAATTCGGACAAGTCCATTCATTCGCTTTGCGTTCTTCTAGCGTTTCTTTCGTTACTACCGTTGCACGCTTTCTAATATTGATTGCACTTGCGACTGAATCTTTGGCAGCAGAGATATTATTGTGTACATCATCAACGGTTTCCTGTAATGGTTGTAACGCATCACGTAGTGGCTTTTGTGCTTCGTTTAAAGGTTCTACGATATTTTCTTGAACATCTTTACTTAAGTCTGCAGTTGCAGCACGTAGACTCTTTAATACTTCACCAAATTTCTTCGCATAGGATGGTAGATTGTCTGGTCCAATTACAAACAATGCAACAATTACAATCACTACAATTTCTAGTGTTCCGATCTTCATAAAAATTACCTATCCTTTTTTAATTCATCTAGCGAATTCCAAACTTTATCTAATAGCGAATGGAACTGTTTACTTTCTTCTTCACTTAAGCTCGCTAGCAAGATAGATTCTGTTGATATCATTCCTTTTCTAGCATTGGTGATTGCCACATGTCCTTCTTCTGTTAGAGAAATAACCTTTTCACGTTTATCCTTAGAATCGATGCGTTTTAAAAGTCCTTTTTTCTCCATACGCTTTACAAGTCCACTAGCAGTAGGTTGTGCAACATGAAGTGCATTTTGGATATCTTGCACAGTTTGATATCCGTCTTTACTATGGCGAAAAGATTCAATGACCATCATTTGAGATAACGTTAAACCTCCCTTGGCCAACAATAATTCTGCTCGCTTTTCTAACACATCACTTATCCAGTGAATATATTCACCACAATCTATTTTTCTTGTCATGGGAAAATTATATAGCGTGCTATATATCTCGTCAATAGTTAAAATATGCACAAACAAAAAGAAGCCCTCAGAGAGCTTCAAAATTCATGTATTATTTCATGCATTGATGCTTTTATCTTTCAAGAAATACGCAGTAGATATCGATAGTATCACTTCGAGCACTACAAGAATGATAAGTGGTCCAAGCGTGCTCTTCACTAACATGAGTATCGCTAGACTATCAATCAACATATGTGCAAGCACGCATGGTATCGCTCCCTTGGAGAATTCCTTGATTGCACCAAGCATAAATGTATTCCCAAGTATCATCAAATAAAATAATAAGTAATTTGTAGATCCTGCAGTAATCCATGGCAACCTATAAATTGGTAGATGCCATACAAACCAAATGACAGATATTACAAACATTTTAAGAATGAAATTCTTACACTGAAGATGTTCTTGTAGATACCATCTCCAACCCACCTCTTCAAGTCCACCTTGAAATAATGTCCATGGAAAATAAGCTATTACAGCACCTAATGCCATACCAGTAAATTTTACATTCCCTAATAAAACGGAGACACCATAATAAACAACTGGTACAAGTAAGACGAATAGCCAAACAATAGAACGTTCTTCCCCACAGAAGACCTTCTCTAAAAACTGCCACAATCCATTCACTTCTTTTGACTGATACGTAAATAGAAATGCCATTAGCATCGGAATGAGATTCAATAGTATAAAGAGAATACTAGCTGTCATATTAGATTTCTCAGGAGCTATCACAAAGATAATTCCACCTAGAATAAATGTACATACAACAGTAATCACAGAATATAGGAACGCCTTTTTATTATTAGAAATACTCTTGTCCATAGGTTGGTATATACAAATTAAGCTCATCCAGCTAAACAAAATCTGTATACATCTCCTTTCTTACCCAGATTAGTATCGGTCTGGGAAACCGTGTAGAATTGAGATCGTGAATGCGTACTGGAATCTTATAGGTTTGTAGCTTTGACTACGTGAGGTATTATCTGACCGCTTCGTTGTATAGAAATTGTTATTAGTTAGATGAGCCCTTCCTTTATTGAAGTGAGTTCACATTTCGCACCATATTCTTTGATACTTCTGAAACGGTGATACTGGTATTCATCACATATTAATTTTGAAAGGAGTCATTTACATGATCAACATTGGTATCGATGTCGGTAAGTTCAAGCACTGTGCTACAGTACTCGACGATTCTACCGGCGAAGTTCTCATCAAACCCTTCTTTCTCACAAACGATCGAAAAGGATTTGATATACTCTATTCTAAAACGAAACAATTTATTCACAGAAAGCATTCTGTAGGTATGGAAGATACTGGTCATTATATGATCAATCTTACAAATTACCTACTCGACAAGAAGTTTACTGTCAAATACATCAATCCGAGGGCTACCTGCCTTCGTCGTAAGGAACTTGGTATATCTGCCAAGAACGATAGAAAAGATGCGCTTCTAATAGCAGAAATGTTAAGTGAGAAGAGATTCTGGCGTTCCATTTCTGTACGTTCTATTGAAAATAGTAAATTCCGTGATATCACTCGTCTTTATCATCAACTCCAAGAACAGCAGAATCAAGATATGAATCGGCTGCAGAGAGCACTAGACATCGTATTCCCAGAAGTAAATTCACTTTCATGGACACGCTATTCAAAAGCGTATATGAAATTCCTATCAACTTATCCTAGCGCTTCATCAATTGCCTTAGAAGATATTCGTAATCTTCGCAAGGCACTCAAAACAGAGGGAAAAGGCAGACAATCCAAAGTGACCGCAGAAGAAATCAGAGAGCTTGCCAAGTGCTCTGTCGGCGAAGATAACATCTCCATTGATTTGGAAGTAACATCTATCATCGCTATCATCAATACCAGAGAAGAGCAGATTCGTATTTTGGGAAAGAAAATAGAAGAATTCAGTCACAAGCTAAACTCTCCTATCATTTCCATCCCTGGCATTTCTCATATTTCAGGAATGACGATTCTTGCGGAAATCGGAGATATCAATCAATTTCAGAACACGGGAAATTTGATATCTTTTGCAGGAATGGATCCGCTTGTATACCAGTCCGGCAAATATGACGCTGCACATATGCCTATATCCAAGCACGGTTCAAGATATATGCGCAAGGCTCTATATCAAGCCGTATTCACTGTCTGTAAATATTCTCCGACCTTCCATGACTATTATACTAAAAAACGTAATCAAGGAAAATCTCACAGATGCGCCCAGGGCCATTGTGCACGAAAACTTCTCCGTGTGATATACAAACTTCTTAGTACAAATTCTCTCTATGATCAAAATCATATTCAATAATTGATTTATCAACCTACAATAATCATTCACATAGTCAAGGCTACAAATGTAGTTGTTTTAACTGTACTCTATTCACGATTTCAAAGATCTTTTTTGAGATTCATCTGGATTTTTTAAATCTCACTATTTTTTTAAAATTTCACTTGATTTTCTTATAGTTAAATACCTCGTAATTTATAACTTTCGCTATATGCATTATAACACTTAACTACACCGCAGCCATATTGCTAACTTTTAAATTTCCCCAAGTTAAAGTATCTTAGCCAATTACCAACAAAGAACACATGCATGCATATTTATTATACC
>CALEMV010000257.1 GCA_937910655.1 uncultured Solobacterium sp. | reverse complement strand
TCATTGTACGAAGTGTGTTATCTAAAACAATGGAAGAGAAACCAGTTGTATAGCTGTTGATTAAGAAGAATAGGGCATTGTCATCAAGAATCTCTGCACAAGCTTGAATGAGTTTTGTGACTTCTTTTTCAAACTTCCACATTTCACCATTTGGACCTCTTCCATAGGAAGGTGGATCCATTAAGATTCCGTGATAAGTATGACCGCGACGTTTTTCACGTTCAACGAACTTTAAGCAATCATCTACAATGAAACGGATCTTATTATTTTGAAGACCACACAAGTCACGGTTTTCCTTTGCCCATTGCACCATACCCTTTGATGCATCGACGTGTACCACTTCAGCAGCACCAGCTTTCGCACATGCCATTGTGGCACCGCCAGTATAGGCGAAAAGATTGAGAACACGTATCTCTTCATTTGGATATTTTTTGATTAAATCAGACATCCAATCCCAATTCACTGCTTGTTCAGGGAATAAGCCAGTATGTTTAAAACCGGTTGGGGATACCTTGAATGTTAGATCTCTATAATTGATTGTCCATGACTCTGGAAGTTTCTTGCGATACTCCCAATGCCCACCACCTTTATCAGAGCGGTGGTAGATGGCATCTGTCTCTTGCCAAAGACTTGTATTCTGATTTGCTGGCCAGATTGCTTGTGGATCTGGACGTCTTAAAACGATACCTTTCCACTGCTCTAATTTCTCGCCATTTCCTGCATCAAAGCAGGTATAATCTTTCCATTGATTTGCTATTCTTGACATGGGGTTACCTCTTTGCTCATTATACCATGAACTGTACGCTTTCCTTAGGGGTTTCAGAAAAGAAAATAATATATTTACATTGTGCTACAGCGCCTCATAGTCGGTACTCAATGGTATAATAGAACCTATCGGAAATGAATTTCGAAAATGTAATGATGAAGAAATGTAGAATGTGGAGTATGTAGCGATGATTGATATAAATAGTTTAAATGAAAACCAAAAAGATGCGGTCTTATCTAAAGAAAAGTACCTGAGAATTATTGCGGGTGCAGGTTCAGGTAAGACGAGAGTTTTAACGATGCGCATTGTGCATTTGATTGAAGATGAAAATGTTTGGCCAACAAAGATTTTGGCAATTACATTTACCAACAAAGCAGCGAATGAAATGAAAGAACGTGTTCGTAATATGCTTGCTAGTCAGACAAGTGCACCATGGGTAAGTACCATACACTCCTTATGTGTACGCATTCTACGCGAAGATATTATTGCGATGGGATATCCACGTAACTTTACTATCATGGATACGGAAGACCAAAAATCTGTACTCAAGGAAGCTTACAAGTTACAGGGAATTGATGCGACAACCTATTCCTATAGTTCTATGTTAGATTACATTGCGAATAATAAAACGGCAGATATTACACCAGAAAGAGCTCGTGTTTTAGCTGGTGATTATCATGCGGATAAAGTGAAGGCAGAAGTATACACGTTCTATGATAAGCGTCAAAGAGATTTATATGCATTGGATTTTGATGATTTGATTTTATGGACTGTACGCATGTTTGCGAAATTCCCGGAAATCTTAGAGAAATGGCAAAAACATTTTAACTATATCCTTGTCGATGAGTTCCAGGATATCGATAAAAAACAATACGAATTAATTAACCAATTAACAGGTCCAAATAATAACCTACTTGTAGTAGGTGATCCAGACCAGA
>CALEMV010000256.1 GCA_937910655.1 uncultured Solobacterium sp. | reverse complement strand
GTCTCGTGGGCTCGGAGATGTGTATAAGAGACAGTCCTTTATCTCTTGCATACCCATCTTTTAATATTTTAAAACTTTCCACATCAGGTAAAAATTTATTGTACTGACTGACTGACCCATTTACATATTTCACGACAAGTTCATCATCCCAATAAACTTTTCCATCTTTAATCGTATATTCTGCAAATCCAATATTTCCAATTAAAATAATTAATCCTAATATTCTAAAAAATTTTTTCATAAACACAATTCTCCTTCGTCAAAAATTATTCAATAAATACAAAAAGACTGAAATAATCAGCCTTCTATTAAAAATTAATTTAAAAATGTTGTATTTTTAACTCGCCACTGTTCCAACTTAATATGAACCCAAAAACTGTATATTCCCAATGTCACCACTATTAATAATAGCCATTTTATCCAATTTCCAAATAGTCCTACTGTAGTTCCATTAAATTGCAGCCTTCTTCCTTCTATAACAGTGTGATTTATTTTCCAACCATAAATCATGCACAAAGCCCAAGGATAACAAATTCCAAACGTACACGAAGTTAAAAGACTTCCTAAAATGATCCAGCCAACATAACTTAACAGTCCCCCATCAAAATAACTTCTATTTTCCATAATCTCTCCTTATAATAGATCTGTTCGACAACTTAATTTTTTTACAAAATTATCTATTTTCTCTCAGATAACTGATAAGTTCTTGTTTATTATATTCATCTTTTTCTTTCAATATCTTTAATGAAATCGAAAAAAGTTTAAATGCTTCAGCAATCCATTCTGTTTTGTCAGAAATATAAATCATCGCTTTTTCAAACATATTTTCTGCAGTTTCTATCAATTCTAGTTGTTCTTCATTTACCATATTTAAAATATTTCCATTATTATCCATAAATTCATATTTTTTTCAAGAAATTAACCATATAATTGGACTTTTTTCACAGTTAGCGTGATAATTTTAATGTTCAAGGAGGAAATAACTATGTCATTTATTGACGGAATTAAAGAAAGAGCTAAACAAGATATAAAAACAATTGTATTACCAGAATCAGAAGACGAAAGAACACTTCGTGCAGCTGCAAAGATCTTAGAAGAAAAGACAGCAAACCTAATTTTAATTGGTGATGAAGCAACTGTAAAAGCAGATGCAGAAAAATATGGCGTTAACGTTGATGGTGCGACTATCATCAATCCAGAAACTTCCGATAAATTAGAAGAATACGTAAACACATTATATGAATTACGTAAAGCTAAGGGTATGACTCCTGAAGCTGCTCGTGAAGCATTATTAAAAGATCGCACAACATTTGGTGTCATGGTATTAAAGACTGGTGGAGCTGATGGTCTTGTATCAGGTGCTTGCCACTCTACAGCAAACACATTACGTCCAGCATTACAAATCTTACGTACAGCACCAGGTGCGAAGTTAGTTTCAGGCTTCTTCATCATGGACGTTCCAAATTGCGAATTTGGTTATAATGGAACATTCGCATTCGCTGACTGTGGTCTAAACCAAGATCCAGATAGTGAAAGCTTAGCAGCTATCGCTAACGATACAGCAAATACATTTAGAACACTTGTAGGAGCTGAACCAAAGGTTGCTTTCCTTTCCCACTCTACAAAGGGAAGCGCAAAACATGCATTAGTAGATAAGGTTGTAAATGCGGTTGAAATTGCTCACCAACAATATCCAGATTTAGTATGTGATGGTGAATTACAGTTAGATGCTGCTATCGTTCCAAGCGTTGCGGCAAGCAAGGCTCCAGGTTCCCCTGTTGCAGGTCAAGCTAACGTATTAATTTTCCCTAACCTTGATGGCGGTAACATTGGTTACAAGTTAGTTCAGCGTTTAGCTAAGGCTGAAGCTTACGGTCCAATGTTACAAGGTATCGCTAAGCCAGTTAACGATTTATCCCGTGGATGTTCTTGGGAAGATATCGTTGGTGTAGTAGCATTAACAGCTGTACAAGCACAAAACAGCAAGTAACAAATTAATGTATGCTTGCATACATATAAAAATAAGAGATACCCATACACAATTGGATATCTCTTTTAATATGTTTGATAATCATGGTCTTAATATATTTAGTTTTGTATTGCATTTGCAGATACAATATATATGCCGTTAGGTATGCACTGTATTGGAAGGATGCTATCTACATTTGCCCAACCCATTTTTTCACAATTATGGTTTGGACAATCAACCTTACTAACGTGCCATTTACCATCTTTTACTTCGATTGTTAAATCTCCCACATTCCCTTTAACTGTATATGTGGCATCAACACCAGAATCGAACCATTGGACAATTTCTCCACGATATACAACTACTATCCATTCCCCTTTTGCCTGGTCATTTGGAGCTCCGTTAAGTGAATTATCTGTCCTATTAATTATTGCAGGAATAAATTTGAAAACTAGAATTAGCACAATAGATATTATAGCAATTACTCCAAGTGCAATATATTCTTTCTTTTTCATATTTATCTCCCTAAATTTCAATGATATAAGCTTTCTATTCCTTATCCCAAGGAAGTAAGTTATCTCCCTTTACAAGATATGCATTCTCCGCGATTCTTGCAAGCGGTGTATCAGAGTAAGAATCGGAATAGAAGTTTTCAATCTTTGTGTCGTCGAATACTTCACGATAACGACGTACCTTTTCTTCTCCATGACAATTCAGTCCACTATATATACCTGTATGTATATCAACCAGACTTGCCATGCATGTTTTAATACCAACCTTCTTACAAAAAGATTGAATTAAGAATTCTGGCGAAGCAGAAATAACTACATCATCTTCTTTTTGTGTATCTTTATACCACTGCTTTACATGATCCAAATGGCTACTTGTATAGTCTTCAACTACTTTTTCCATATCTTCTACATAGCGAAACATACGATATAGATTTGATTTGAAAGTTAGCTTAGGCACAATGTGCAGTACATATAAAAGTCCAAACCAAACTGTACGTGGTAAATTAATTAATGTTTTAGGGCGATGTAGCCAAAGATATTTCACAAAACCTACTGTAGAATCACCACGGTAGATTGTATCATCCCAATCGTAAACGTTCATTTTTGTCTCCATTCTGATTGCTTTTACAAGATAAGATATCTTTTTATAAATTGCAAGCCTAAAAAAAGATAGCCTAAGCTATCTTTTAATACTGACCCATTGCTGGAGG
>CALEMV010000255.1 GCA_937910655.1 uncultured Solobacterium sp. | reverse complement strand
TCCTTCTGGAAACATCGCATCACAAAGCTGTCTTAAATCAGATCGAAACATAATTAAAAGCGATAAAGATGTTGATGGACTGATTCCATAATGTGCGATTCCCTGACGAAATTGAATTTCTGTTTGATATAACGTAATCGCATCTGGAAGCGCAGCTAAGGCTGTTGTTAAGTCTTGTTCATTCCGTTCAAGACTTGTCTTTTGAGTATTTAAAGTTTGCTGACTGGATTGTAGTGTTGCACGGTTCTGGTTAAGAATTGCTTGTTGATTATCAATCTCTGTCTGTCGATTCACCTTTTCTGTATTTAATGTACTCTGTGCATTGTTTAGATTCTCTTTTGCATTTGCAATCTCTACTTCACCAGCTGATACACTCGCTCTACTATCAGATAATTTTTGTTGCGCATCCGCAATCTCTTTTTGATAGGCATCTAATGCGTCCTGGTATTGTTTTGTCCCATCGATATACTTCTGCATACCATCGTTATATTCATGCATTGCGTCTTCTTTAATTTTAAGTGCAGTTACTTTTTCTTGTGTTTTCGCAAGTTCTTCAATCTTCTTTTTGACATTTGCGATATATGTTTCATATGAATCCGAAAAAGAAGATAGACCTTTACCATCATCTGTTAAAATATTTACTTCTAAATAATTTGAAGAGTCAAAAGCAGTCGAAGGAATGTATAGATACGAATTAATTGGCAAGTTATCCAATGTACTAGTTTCCTTAGACATATTGAGATACAACGGTGTATCAATAACACCAACTACAGTCACTTCCTGCACAGGTAAAACCCCACTGCGAGAGCCATCTGGAAGCGATAGTTTTACTGTATCACCTACTTCAAAACCAGACTTTATATTTCCGTTTCTCTCCGCAACAACCTCATGGTCATTTTCAGGCATACGACCTTCTACAAGTTTAAAACGATTAATTGTATGTGTTGAATCATATGAGTGTATACGAACAAGCTGTGTCCCTTTTTCATCTGTTGCAATTTCATCTACGAAGTATGCAGGTTCAACTGTATGTACTGAATCAACCTTCTTTAAAGCTTCAATATCATTCTCTTGGAAACCATAATTGGAATAGATTGTAAAATCCTTTAGTTCATAACTATCATCATAGGAATCAACACTAGCAGCCATCATCGGTGCACTAGCACTAACACCAATAAAGAACGCAACACCAATCGATACAATTGCGGATAGCGAAAAGAACCGACCTTTTGTCGATTTAATTAAGCGAAATACATTTTTATGAAATACTTTTTT
>CALEMV010000254.1 GCA_937910655.1 uncultured Solobacterium sp. | reverse complement strand
GTAATAGATTACTTACAACCTTTGTGTATTTTGTACAAAGGTTGTTTTTTTATGAATATACCAGGAGGAGAATCAAAATGAGTAAAGAAGTAATCATCGCATGTGACTTTAACAGCCAGGAAAAAGCATTAGAATTTCTACAACAATTTAAAGAAGAAAAACCATACGTTAAAGTTGGTATGGAAGTCTTCTACGGAAATGGTCCTGAAATTGTAAGACAGATTAAAAAGCAAGGACACAAAATCTTCCTTGATCTAAAACTACACGATATTCCAAATACGGTTTATCACGCGATGAGCATGCTTGCAGAGTTGGATGTTGACATGGTCAATGTACATGCGGCTGGTACAATCGAAATGATGAAGGCTGCCCGTAAGGCACTAGATGATCATGGAAGTAAGGCAATCTTACTTGCAGTAACACAATTAACAAGTACAACAGAAGAAGCTATGCATGAGGAACTACTCATTCCAAAATCTATGCAGGAAACAGTTGCTCAATATGCATTAAATGCAAAGAATGCAGGTTGTGATGGTGTAGTATGTTCTCCATTAGAGGTAGAAATTGTAAAGAAGGTATGTGGTGAAGATTTCCAAACAGTGACTCCTGGTATACGCTTTGCGACTGATAGTAAGGGTGACCAAAAGCGTGTTACTACACCTGCAATCGCTCACCAACTTGGTTCTGACTATATCGTTGTAGGAAGATCTATCACAAGAGCAGAAAATCCAGTTGAAGCATACCGTCTAGCTACAAAACAATTCCAGACAGGAGAAGAATAATATGAAGAAGGTAATTGCGAAAGATTTATTAGATATTCAAGCAGTATTCTTAAAACCACAAGAGCCATTCACATGGGCAAGTGGTATCAAGTCTCCAATCTATTGTGATAATCGTTTGACGCTTTCCTATCCTAAGGTTCGCGAAGATGTTGAAAATGCTTTAGCAGAAATCATTCGTAAGGAATATCCAACTTGTAATATGGTTATGGGTACGAGTACTGCAGGTATTGCACATGCGGCAATTGTCGCTACAATTCTTGGTTTACCAATGGGGTATGTACGTACATCTTCAAAAGATCATGGACGTCAAAATCAAATTGAAGGTAAGCTCATAGATGACGCGAAGATTGTGGTTATTGAAGACTTGATTTCTACTGCAGGTTCAGCCGTTGAAGTTGTAGAAGTACTACGTAAAGAAGGAGCGGAAGTATTAGGTATCGCATCTATCTTTACGTATGGTATGCGTAAGGCGACAGAGCGTTTAGCAGAACACAATGTACGGAATGTATCTGCCTCTGATTACGATACACTGTTATCTGTTGCAGTAGCAGAAAATTACATCAAAGAAAGTGATGTAGAAGCACTCTTACACTTTAGAAATAATCCAAGTGATGAAAGCTGGATGTCAAAATAATTCTTTCAAATCTTTACTAACTAATTTATAATTACATGCATGGACAGAAGAAAATTAGTAACACTTACAAATCTTTGCATGATTACCAAGGGTGATAAAATCCTTGTTATCGATAGACAAAAGAAAGATTGGCCAGGTATTACATTTCCAGGCGGTCATGTCGAAAATGATGAATCTATTGTTGACTCTGTTATCCGAGAAGTGAAAGAAGAAACAGGTTTAGATATCCAAAGTCCTAAGCTTTGTGGAGTGAAGGATTGGGTAAATAGTGATGGTAGTCGCTATATCGTATTCCTATATACCTGTAATACTTTTACTGGTGAAATCATCTCTTCTAGTGAAGGAAAAGTATCTTGGGTAAAGCGTGAAGACTTCTTAAAGCTGAAGTTGTCAGTCGACATGGATGTTTTGCTTCGTGTATTTGAAGATCCTGAACTGACAGAGTTCTATTATCAAAAAGTAAATGAAGAATGGAATATACACTTAAAGTGAAATTCCATTTTTTCTTTTGCACTTAGAAAGTGCTACTATATAGTTGTAAATAATCAACCAGGAGGTGAATGGTAATGTATATGGGGACAATGCAGCCAGTATTAATTTTGATGGTAATTATGGTTGTAGGAATTTTCGCTGTTTCGTTAATCTTTCAAAGATACCACTCTGCAGGAGAAGGAACAGATATTCGTAATTATAAGGAATATGGTGAACCAGCCAAATCACTTTATACAAGTAGATACTTATTTAGTTTCCACAAAGATATCGATGTGACGGATGAAAATGATAATGTGGTATATCATTCATCTTCTAAACTATTCTCATTTACAAATGAAACGACTATCACTGATATTGAGGATAGAGTAGTCGCAAGGATAGAAAAGAAACTGTTCTCTCTTCATTCTATTCACTATATTGATGTAGTTGGTGGAAAGTCATTCGAACTGTCAAAAGAGTTATTCCGTATTTTGGATATGAAATTCACAATTGATGAACTTGGTTGGACCTTACAGGGAGATTTTGCAAATCTAAACTTCGTTTTATATAACAACCAGGAGCGTGTGATTGCAGTTGTAGGACAAAAATTATTCTCTATGCGAGATAAATACTGCATTGATTTGTACGATGTAAATGAAGAGGCAACTGTAGTTGCAATTGTTATTACACTAGAAAATATGCTGATGGCTAGAAGACATTCGAGTAGTTCTTCAACTACACATTCTAGCAATGTATAAGTAATGAAAATACGTGTATAAAGAATCTATACACGTATTTTTTCTGTATTTTTAAAATGTAATTTTGCGACTTCACCAAGACGTTCAAACCCATATCGATCCACAAATTCTTGGGCAAGGATATCTACTTTATCGCTAGATCCCTTAGGGAAAGTTATATCGTATTTTTGTTCCATCTCTTGCCAGGTCTTTAGAAAACCATAACGTGATATGATAGAACCAACAGCGACGGATAAGTATTTATCTTCTGCCTTTGTTTCAAAGTGAATACCACGTACAATCTGTGGTTCATTTTTGAGATAACGATAGTAAGAAGATTCTGGTGTAAACTGATCAATAATCT
>CALEMV010000253.1 GCA_937910655.1 uncultured Solobacterium sp. | reverse complement strand
ATAGACAAACTTATGAATCATATTCCCTCCACTAATATCGAGTATCGATATTCATCTACCCAAAATATAATATCGAGTATCGATATTGTCAAGTAAAATAAAATCACCCCTAAGCAGAGATGATTTCATCTAATGTAATATCATGTGATTCAATATCTATTTGATCAACTTCTTGTTCCTGAAATGCAACACCTATTCTATTTCTACAATTTAGTAGAACTGAATCATAGTACCCTTTTCCATATCCTGTACGATGATTCTTTGAGTCATAGCTACTTAATGGAACGATCATCATGTCTATCTTTTGAACTGGAATCATTTCCGTTACATTTGGTTCTAATAAGCCAAATGGTGCTGGTACTAAGTCATCATTGGATTTAATTTTATAAAATTGCAAAGTATTCTCCACTACTTTTGGAACACAAACCGAAATATTATTCGCAAAACAAAATTCAAGAATTTCCGATGTATCTAATTCATCTTTGACAGAAACGTAGCATCCTATAATCATGCCTGCATGTATCCGCGAAATCACTTCTTGACATACAGTATGGCTTTTCTCACTACGTTTTTTCAAAGACAAGAAAGCACGTGCTTGTAATCCTTTCGCACGTGCAATGTTTTTATCCAACGGATCCACTCATATCCAGTTTCATTAACTGGTTTAATTCTACTGCGTATTCCATCGGTAATTCTCTTGTAAACGGCTCTAGGAATCCCATGACAATCATTTCTGTTGCTTGTTCTTCGCTTAAACCACGTGACATCAAATAGAATAATTGATCTTCAGAAATCTTGGAAACTTTCGCTTCGTGTCCAATCGTAGAAGAGTTATTCATATTTGAGTTTGTAGGAATCGTATCACTCTTAGAAATATTATCTAAAATTAAGGTATCACATTCAATATGTGCCTTTGAATTTCTCGCAGCTGGTGTAAAGTGTACTTCATCACGGAAGTTTGTTACACCACCATTACGTGATACTGATTTAGAAATAATGGAGGAGCGCGTATTAGGAGCTGCATGAATCATCTTAGATCCAGTATCTTGGAACTGCCCCTTTGAACCTACACCAATTGAGATACAAAGACCAGTTGCACCTTCACCTGCAAGAATACATGATGGATACTTCATAGAGATTCTAGAACCGATATTACCATCAATCCATTCCATCGTTCCACCTGCATCAACTCTTGCACGCTTTGTTACTAAGTTTAGGATATTACCTGACCAGTTCTGTACAGAAGAATAACGACACTTCGCATTCTTACCAACATATACTTCAACAACTGCCGCATGGAGAGAATCCTTAGAGTACTGTGGTGCTGTACAGCCTTCTACATAGGAACATTCAGCACCATCATCAACGATGATAATCGTACGTTCAAACTGTCCCATGGATTCAGAGTTAATACGGAAATAGGACTGTAATGGTTTTTCTAACTTAACACCCTTCGGTACATAGATAAAACTACCACCAGACCATACAGCGCTATTTAATGCAGATAGCTTATTATCACCAGCACTTACAATCTTTCCAAAGTATTGCTTAAAGATCTCTGGATGTTCCTTTAATGCGGAGTCAATATCCAAGAAGATAACACCCTTCTCTTCAACTTCCTTAAGCATGTTGTGATATACAGCTTCTGATTCATATTGCGTCGTTACACCTGCTAAGAACTTACGTTCTGCTTCAGGAATCCCTAATTTTTCAAATGTATTCTTTACTTCTTCAGGAACTTCTTCCCAACTCTTTTCTGTTTCTTGGGAGACTTTACGATAGTAAGTAAAATCCTGGAAGTCAATTTCACTTAAATCTGGTCCCCATTTAGGCATAGGCTTCTTCATGAAGATATGATATGCATCTACACGTTTTTGTGTCATCCATTCAGGTTCATGCTTATATGCTGAGATTTGTCTTACAACTTCTTCAGAAATGCCCTTACCTGTATCAATGATGGACTTCACATCATCATGGAAACCGTATTTATAATCATCTTGGGAAGAAAGAACTGCTTCATCTTCAGAGGTTAGCTTAATCTGTTCGCTCATTTCTTACCCTCACTTTCATCAATCATCTGTTCAATCGCATCCCAACCAATGGTTGCACATTTAATACGATTGGCTTGTTTATAAACATTCTTCAACGCAACTGCTTCTTGTAAAAGTTCTGGATCATATGGTTGCTCGTGAATCATCGCAAAATAATTCTGAATAATTACACGCGCCTCATCCAATGTTTTTCCCTTTAACAAATCAGTCATCATCGAAGTACTCGCTGTTGAAATTGTACAAGCAACACCTTCAAAGCGAATATCCTGAATTACACCATCCTTGATATCGGACTGCACCGTAATATCGTCAATACAGCTATCTGAAGCCATATGAACAGATAAGTAACGATCGTCTTTTACCAACTTATGATTATGTGGATATTGATAATGATCCATGATTAACTCACGGAGTATCTGTGGATCATTAATAAAACTTTCTACTTCACTCATTGTTTGTACTCCTTTAGAAGAAGATGCCTACTGCATTTTCTAAACTAACGTTTTTCGCAACCTCAATAAAACGATCTACTTCTTCTTTTGTATTGTAAAAATATAGCGATGCACGAATTGTTTGATCCGTACCAATTACTTCATGTAACACCTTAGCACAATGATTGCCAGAACGTACCGCAATATGATTAGCGCCTAGATAGCCTGCTGCATCCTGTGCAAATACTCCTTTCGCATTAAATGTAATAGGTCCAGAAGTATTATTTGGGTTATAGAATTCGATGTTATCTAATTCTTTTAACTTTTCTGCAAAGTATGCACGTAGTTCTTTTTCATATGCACTGATATTTTCCATACCAATGGACATTAGATATTCTGCTGCAGCACCTAAACCGATAACACCTTCAATGTTTGGTGTGCCCGCTTCAAACTTAATAGGTGCATTCTTTAAAATGACATCTGCATCTGAAGTAAAGCGTGCATTCATACCACCACCGAGTAGTAATGGCTCCATACGGTCTAGTAATTCATACTTACCGTAAAGAACACCGACACCATCAGGTCCACACATCTTATGGGACGAAAAACCTAAGAAATCAATATCTAATGCCTTAACATCGATTGGATGATGAGGAACACTCTGTGCTCCATCCACAACCATTAACGCACCTACTTCATGTGCGAACGTTGTCATCTCTTGGATTGGTTGTAAAGCACCCATTACATTTGTAACGTGTGCTAAAGTAACAACCTTAACCTGAGAGTTTAGTAACTTCTCATATTCATCCATAATAACCACACCATGGTTATCTACTGGAATGTATTGTATCTCTATACCAAGTTCTTTTTCTAAACGATACCAAGGTAAAAGATTACTAGCATGTTCATTGAGTGTTGTAAGAATCACATCACCCTTTTTTAACCATCCCTTACCTAGACCATAGGCAATCTGGTTCAATGTCGCTGTAATATTTGCAGTGAATGCTACTTCACGAGGTTGGCAATTGATAAATCTAGCAATAATCTTACGTGTATTGTCATATGCACGGTCTGCTTTGATTGCAGTCTCATAATCACCACGTTCTACATTTGATGTAAAGTGGCAGTAGAAATTACAGATTGCATCAATTACAGCCTTTGGTTTATATGTAGTCGCACCATTATCTAAATAAATTAACTCCGGATGATTTACAATCATCGGAAAATCTTGACGAATCTTTTCTACATCAATCATAAGTTTGCTAACTTCGCCTCCATTTCTGCGCGGAGCTCTTGTTGAAGTGTTTCATCACTTAAAAATTGAGTGATTGGATACATATAACCAGAACTAATCAAAGACGTACATTGGCGTTGATCTAGACCACGCGATTGTAAATAGTATAGCTGTTCACGGTCAATTCTACCAATTGTTAAAGCATGGCTAGCCTGTACATCATTTTCATCAATCAATAACTCAGGAATAACTGTAGAACTTTGTCCATCATCAAAACACATCACGCGTGACTTCTGATGACTTTCTGAGCGAGAAGCACCCTTAACAATCTTACCTATCGCATCGATATATAATTTACCGCCATTTAGTACAACTGCGAAGTTATCGATATTCGCTAATGTACGTTGGGCAAAATTCACGATATTCTGCTTGTAGTTTTTATCAGATGCGACTAGTGACGAAGACACAAGATGACCATACGCACCTGGTTCTCTTAGAGCCATATATGTATTACGCTTCACTGGATATGGATTCACTTCACAATGAGCAACTTCGATATTTGCATTGCGTAACACTTCATGTGTCTCATCAATCTCAATCATATGCTCATTGTCATTCCAGAAC
>CALEMV010000252.1 GCA_937910655.1 uncultured Solobacterium sp. | reverse complement strand
TTATTAGAAAATGAAGAGATACTTAAAAACTTCAAACTCGATAGCTCTTCACAGTTGTATCAAGCACTTGTACTACAACCGCAACTGAAAGAACAGATAGTAGATCAGTTTGATGCGATGCTGGCGAAATATACTGACGCAAATCTAACAGCTGCACAAACATTAGCTGTTAATAAAGTTTATCAAGACCTACAGATGGATACAGCGGCCATCCAGAATCGCTATATCATGCAGGAAGGTCTTTGGATGCTAGCGATATCATTACTCGCTACAGTTTGTGCGATTGGTTCATCCTATCTCTCTTCACGAACAGCTACTGCAGCCAGCCGTGATTTACGTCGTGATGTATTTGCGAAAGTTGAAACCTTCTCTTCTGCAGAATTCTCACGCTTTTCAACCGCATCTCTCATTACACGTACAACAAATGATATACAACAGGTACAGACAGTTCTAACAATGTTCTTACGAATTGTATTGTTCGCACCATTTATGGGATTTACCTCCCTATTTAAAGTTATTCACTACTCTTCGCTTGTTTCCTTGCTTGCATGGAGCGTTGCAGGTTTGATTACACTTATGATCGTTATCTTCTCCTTCACAATGCCGAAGTTTAAGCAGTCCCAAGAGCTTGTCGACCAATTAAATCGTGTATCACGTGAACAACTTGAAGGTATGTTAGTCATTCGTGCATTTGATAATGAAAAGTATGAAGAACAACGCTTTAAAAAAGTAAATGACGATATTACAAAGTTAAATCTATTCTTAAATCGAGTAATGGGCTTACCAATGCCAATTATGACCTTTGCGCTAAGCGCATTATCTGTCGCAATTATCTGGATTGGCACAAACCAAGTAGATGCAGGTACGATGCAGATTGGTGATATGATGGCATTCCTTCAATACGCAACAGAAATCTTAATGTCATTTATGATTATTGCGATGATCTTTATTATGATTCCTCGCTCCTCTGTTTCCGCAAAACGTATTTTTGAAGTTCTTGAAACAGAGCCTACGATCCATGATCCAGTTGAACCGAAACACTTACCAAAAGAAAATGCACCAATTACCTTCAACCACGTCTCATTCAAATACGCAAATGCGGAAGAAAATGTATTGGAAGACATTCACTTTACCGCTAACCCTGAAGAGACCGTTGCCTTTATTGGATCAACCGGTTCTGGTAAAACTACATTAGTTAACTTACTACCTCGTTTCTTTGATGTAACGGAAGGTTCAATTCGCTTTGGCGATATTGATATTCGTGATGTATCACAAAAAGAATTACGTGATCGAATTGGTTATGTTCCCCAGAAAGGGATTCTCTTTAGCGGCACAATCGCATCCAACCTTCGATACGCAGATGAAAATCTAAGTGATAAAAAGATGGAAGAAGCACTATCCATTTCACAAGCGAAGGAATTTGTAGACCGCATGCCAAATGGAGTGAATGAGCCAATTGCTCAAGGTGGCACAAACGTATCTGGCGGTCAGAAACAACGTCTCTCCATCGCAAGAGCACTTGCGAAAGATGCACAGGTTTATATCTTCGATGATACCTTTAGTGCATTAGACTATGCGACTGACGCAAAACTACGTACTGCACTTGCAGGACTCATCGCCAAGAAACACGCAACGGTATTTATTGTTGCACAACGTATCAGCTCCATCATGCATGCAGATAAGATCATTGTTCTAGATCAAGGCAAGATGGCTGGTATTGGAACACACGAAGAGTTATTAAAGAACTGTGAAGTATACCAAGAAATCGCACACTCACAGTTAAGTAGAGAGGAGTTGGGAGAATGAGTCAAAGACGTATGATGATGAGCACTTCCAACGAGAAGGCGAAAAACTTATCGAAAACACTATCTACTTTATTGAAGTATCTAAAACCATTTCGCATTGCAATCTTCTTCGTCATTCTCTTTGCGGTTGGCTCAACCATCTTCACAATCATTGGTCCTAAAATTTTAGGCAATGCGACCACAAAGCTAGTCCAAGGATTGATTGCCAAATATAGTGGAACAGGTTCCATCGATATCGATGGAATTAAACATACACTACTTATATTACTTGGAATATATATCCTCTCTGGCATTCTCTCCTACATTCAAGCATGGATTATGTCAGGTGTTACACAGAAGGTAACGTATCGCTTAAGAGAAGAAATCTCTTTGAAGATCAATCGTTTACCACTAAACTATTACGATAAACAAACGCATGGTGAAGTATTATCACGTATTACAAATGATGTTGATACGATGTCACAATCATTAACCCAATCGATACAGATGATCTTCACTTCCTTGATTACCATTATTGGCATCCTATACATGATGATTACCATTTCATGGCAGATGACGTTAATGGCTTTGATTATTGTGCCACTTTCCGCTGTTGCGGCAATGTCAGTTGTTAAAAATGGACAGAAGTACTTCATCCAACAACAAAAGACACTCGGTGAAGTCAATGGTCATATTGAAGAGATGTATGGTGGACACATCGTTATGAAGGCCTTCAATGGAGAAGAGCGTTCCATCAGTACATTTAACAAGATGAATGAAGAACTGTATACATCTGCTTGGAAGTCTCAGTTTATTAGTGGATTAATGCAGCCAATTACAAGTTTGATTGGAAATATTGGTTATGTTGGATGTTGTGTACTTGGTGGATACTTATCCCTTCATAACGGCCTAGCAATCGGTGATATTCAAGCCTTCATTCAATATGTACGTAGCTTTAATCAACCAATCACACAGACAGCCCAGATTATGAACGTATTACAATCTACCGCAGCTGCTGCTGAACGTGTATTTGAATTCCTAGAAGAGCCAGAACAGACTCCTGATAAAGCCGACTCTATCAATATCATGGATAAATATGGTAATAGTACTCTCAAAGGTCAAGTCACATTCGAGAATGTGGTCTTTGGTTACACCCCAGAAAAGACAATCATCCATAACTTTAATGCATATATTAAACCAGGTGCACAGGTAGCGATTGTTGGACCAACAGGTGCTGGTAAGACAACAATCGTAAAGTTACTGATGCGTTTCTACGAAACAAATAGCGGTAATATCTTTATCGATGGCATTAATACAAAGGATATTGCACGTGGTCAGTTACGCAATAGTTTTGGTATGGTATTACAGGATGCTTGGTTATTCTCTGGCACAATTATGGATAATATCCGCTACGGTAAATTAAACGCAACCGACGAAGAAGTCATGCATGCGGCAGACCAAGCCTATGTAGACCACTTCATTCGCACCCTTGAAAATGGATATGAAACAGTTATCAACGAAGAATCCACAAACATCTCACAAGGTCAAAAGCAGTTACTTACCATTGCACGCGCCTTCTTGAGTGACCCTAAGATTTTAATCCTAGATGAGGCAACATCTTCCGTGGATACACGTACAGAAATCTTAATTCAAAAAGGCATGGAAAACCTGATGAAAGGTAAGACATCCTTCATCATCGCACACCGCTTATCCACTATTAAAAACGCAGATATGATCTTAGTTATGGATCATGGTGACATTGTGGAAATCGGCACTCACGATGAACTACTAGCTAAAAATGGGTTCTACGCAAATCTCTACAATTCACAATTCAGTGAAGAAGCAGAGTAAAGGGCGTTGAGCCCTTTTTTCATATCTGCTAAGATAAACATACGAGGTTATTATGATGACATTATTAGATGAAAAACGCTTAGAAATTAACGACATTGATACGCAACTTGTTCAATTATTTGAGCAGCGTATGCACGCTGTAGAAAGTATCATCCAATACAAACTAGAACACCAACTTCCAATCCTAGATACAGGCCGTGAGGCACAAAATATTCTACGCACAAAGGCACTGTTACACGATTCTTGTCTTTCTGATTATTTTGAATCTTGGTATCGCTATACCATGCAAGTTTCAAAAGAGTATCAGAAAGAAATCAAAGAGAAACACAATCAGAAATAACTTGCATTACATGCAAGCACAAAAAAGCTATGCCAATTGACATAGCTATTTTTTCTCTTCAAGAATCTTATACAGTGCTTTATATAAGTCCTGTGATTCATCCTGGTTCAGACATACACAAGAGCGAACTTTTGCAGGAATATCTGCACATTGTTTCTTCATGTTCTTGCCTTCTTTTGTTAACTTAATCATTACCACACGCTCATCTAATTTAGAACGTGTTCTTGTTAACCAATTCTTGTCTTCCATCTTCTTGAGTAATGGAGTGATTGTTCCACTATCTAGATATAATCGTTCACACAACTCACCTACAGAAATATCATCCTTCTCCCATAACACCAAGAATACAATATATTGTGTATACGTCATCTCAAGTGGTTTTAAGAGAGGAGTATACGCTGCTGTAATCTTTCTAGCAGCCGCGTAGAGTGGGAAACATAATTGATTCTCTAATTTTAATGTATCAATTTTCTGTCCTATCATAATAATCACCTACTGCTTCTTTCTCTTTAGTTCATCAACATACGCTACCGCAGATAATGCTGCGACATTTCCCTGTCCAGCCGCTTTGATATATTGGTATGGCTGTCCTGTGATATCACCTGCCGCAAATAGACCTGCTAGATTTGTCTTCATCTGTAAATCAACCTTAACCGCATTACCTGCAATTTCAAGACCTGGTACTAGAGAGCCTGGGAATTGCGTTGGTCGTAAGATAAATACACAGTCTACTGTATATTCACTTTGATCTGTCTTCAGTGTATTTGCCTTCATCATACCCGAAATTTCAACAGGCTTTTCATGGTGAATTTCAATGTTCTTACTATTTAACTGTGGTTCATCCTTATATTGTGGGAAGTAATATACCTTTTCACATACTTCGCCAAGGAAGTCGGCTTCAGCTTCCTCTTCCTTACTTCCTGCCACAACCGCAACTACCTTTCCTTTATATAAAGGCGCATCGCAAGTTGCACAATAGCTAACGCCACGGCCCAAGAACTGTTCCTCACCAACATATGGCTTTCCTGCCGCAACACCAGTCGCTAGAATAACGGAAGTTGCCTCAACAACCTCGCTGTTATTTAACTGTAGTGCGAAGTACTCACCCATCGCATAAACATTAGAAACCTTCTCCTCTGTAATCGAAATTCCAAGTTCATCCAACTGTTGTTGGAATACATTAGCCATCTCTACACCTGTTTTAGATGGTAAGTCCAAGTAGTTTAGAATTGGGTGTTTTACCACCTGCATCTTTTGGCTCAAGTCCTTTGAACCAAATAAGATAATATTTTTATTACGCACCTTCGCGGTAATGGCTGCCTCTAATCCTGCTGGACCAGTACCGATAATTGCTATATCATAACGTGTCATCATAATACTCCTTAATCGTTTTATATTGTATGAAAGATAATTGAATTTTTCAAGGAATATACTCACCACCGCATGTATGCATGGTATCTAGCTTATTTCACACACAAAGACATAAAATATGCGACTTCTCTCTATCTCAAGTTCTTCATTCTGTGTTAAAATTAAACGCACTATGAGGTGATGTTATGCAATTATTAATACCTAAAGACTATGATCCTATTCTTGATGTGAGACAAACACAAGAAGCCATCAAATACATTCGTGATACTTTCCAAAAGGAATTTGGAAGAGAAATGCACCTATCTAGAATCTCTGCTCCATTATTCGTGCCAAAGAGTACTGGTTTGAACGATAACCTAAATGGTATAGAGCGTCCTGTATCTTTTGATATCGCAGAGATGCCAAACGAAACAATTGAAGTTGTACAATCTCTTGCCAAGTGGAAACGTTTCGCACTGAAGAAGTATAACTTTGAAGTTCATGATGGTCTCTATACAAATATGAATGCGATTCGTCGTGATGAAGAACTCGACAACTTACATTCTGTTTATGTTGATCAATGGGATTGGGAAAAAGTCATCACGAAAGAAGAACGTACTGAGGAAATGCTAGAAGAAACGGTACGTACAATCTTCAAAGTTATCAAACACATGGAACATGAGATCTGGTACAAATATCCACAGGCCGTGTGTCATCTAGCTAATGATGTATTCTTTATCGATTCCCAAGAGTTAGAAGATATGTATCCTGATCTTTCTCCAAAGGAACGTGAAGACGCAATCACGAAAGAAAAGAAATGTGTCTTTATTAAGCGTATTGGTCATGCTTTAAAACGCAGCGGACAACCACATGATGGACGTGCACCTGACTATGATGACTGGAATCTCAATGGTGATCTATTCTTCTGGTTACCATCCCTAGAGCGTGCATTAGAAATCTCCAGCATGGGTATCCGTGTTGATGAAAACTCTATCGTAGAACAGTGCCGTATTCGGAGTGTGGAAGAACGTCTACAATATCCATATCACCAGATGATTCAAAAATGCGAACTTCCATATACTATTGGTGGCGGTATTGGCCAATCTAGATTGTGCATGCTACTGCTAAATAAAGCACATGTGGGTGAAGTCCAGGCTTCTATCTGGCCACAAGATATGGTCGATGAATGCGAAGCCCACAAAATACATTTACTCTAATATACTCCAAGTGGAGTATATTTTTTAACATACTATATTGCATTACATAATAGTATGTGTTATATTCTACTTGCAAGGAGGAAAAACAATGGATGCACAATTTAAAAAAGGTGTTTTAGAATTATGCGTTCTTTCGAGGTTAGTAAAAGATGATAAGTACGGATACGAACTAACTGAAGATATTTCCCAAGAAATGTCCGTCACTGCCGGTACATTATATTTAATTTTAAAAAGACTAAAAGATAATGGTTATCTTGAGACCTATCTTGTCGAGTCGTCCGGTGGCCCAGCTAGAAAATACTATCATTTAACAGAAGAAGGAAAACTTTACCAACAACAACAGAAAGAAGAATGGATTACATTCGTTCAAAAGGTGGAAAAACTGATATGACAAAAAATGAATATTTAGCAGCTTTAAATCAAGCACTCGCAAACTACTCACCAAGTTTTAAAAAAGATATTCTCGATGCCTTTGAAGCACACTTTCAAGAAGGAATTAACGAAGGCAGAAGCGAAGAAGAAATCATGAATGATCTCGGTACAATCGATGATGTAATCGAGAATATTCACATGATGGGTGGAGAAAAAGAAACTGTTCATAAAGAACAGAAAAACAAAGACTACGAAAACTTAAAAGAAGGATTATCTACAGCCTTCCATGCGTTTACACGTATCGCAGATGAAGCACTAGGTCATGCAAAAAACTTTACAGCTAATATGGACCGTAAGAAGAATACAGCGCAGTACTATTCAGATCCTCAGACTGAAACACTTCCAGATTCTATCGCTCACTTAGTGATTCACAGCGAGACATTACTGTCATCCTTGGATATAACTCTAGAAAAAGGAAATGAGCTTCGCTATGAATTTACCCAGTCACAAAGTATCTTTAGAAATCCTACAACTGATGGAATTCGTTGTGAAATAAATGATATAACTGCTACGATTCTTGTGTCTGGTAGCGGTGACTTGACCGTTCAAATTCCATCTGGTGTTACAACAATCACAATGGAAGCACCTGCTGGTGATGTAGATATCAACGATATTAAGCTTGATGAATTCAACTGTCATAACAAATCTGGAGATGTTTCTCTCAGCCGCGTTGAAATGAAACGTGCTGACTTTACGATGTTAGCAGGTGACTTAGATATCTCTGATTCGAACTTCGACGAAATTAGCATGAAGCTATCTGCTGGTGATGTGGACTTAACAAATACAACAGGTAATCTATATGCCAATATCGCAGCTGGAGATATTGATATTCAAAAACACGCCGCCAATGTCATTCAACTCTCCGCAGCTGCAGGGGATATCGATATGGAAGTATCCTCTCCTATCATCGAAGTAAAAACAACTGCAGGCGACATCAATTTAGATGTTCATGGAGAAATCCAAAACATCCAAGTCACATCTACTGCAGGCGATATTGATATGACAACAGAAACAAAAGACTACCGTGCAAGTCTCTCCACAAACTTCGGAGATATTGACTTTGACGATGATTTACCATACCAAAAGCTCCGTCATAAAAAATACATTGTCGGTGATGGAAAAGGTGAAATTCTCATCAAAACAAATGCTGGTGATATAAGCTTCAAATAACAGCCTATTTAGGCTGTTATTTTTACATATTTATTCATCTGTTTATAAATATTACATTGACAAA
>CALEMV010000251.1 GCA_937910655.1 uncultured Solobacterium sp. | reverse complement strand
TTCCACAAGATGATTCCACAACATATGGATATCCTGCAATGGATCAAAAAGTAATCCGCGAGAAAATTCAAGAATTAGGATTAATTGATAGAGTATTAATCTATCCTGGTGCTGATGAAGTAGAACTTACATTATTTGCACGCATGTTAAATACGATTAAGGGCAAATGTCCAAAAGTATATGTAAAATATGCATGCGAGAAGTCTAAGCAGATTGTACCACTGTATGAAGGATTCCCATTAGATTCTACAGTCGCTTATCATATTCTATCGGCTGGTTGTCAACAAACATTCAGTTTTGAACAGGCGGATATTATTCTAGCTCTCAGTGCTCCATCTGAAAATATGGAAGAAGCAGAGTATCAACCTTCCATTCATACAAGTTATTCGATTGACCGTAATCTAGCAGAGTTCTTACGTTTTATTAAGATGAGACTTGCGGAAGGGAAGGTTGTTTCGATTGCAGATAATGCATATGCAAATGGTGCAGATCTTTCTCTTATCCAATTATTAAATACGAATGGGTTGCTTCTAAAAGTGAGTGGATATGCAGGGTGGAATACTTCTGCAAATACTATTGGAACAGCAATTGCGGAAGCAGTAAACTATCTATATTATGGACAATCGCAAAATCAGATGGATTTTATGGTACAAAGATATCTTGAAGATGCAGGATATTGTGCAAAAGTTAGAACACAGGTCAAGAATAACTTACCTGCAGGTATGAACTACTTCGATGTCAAAGAAAAAGATGGTGTTGTAAGTCAAATGGTAAGTGCACAACTACAAGAATTTGCTGGACAATATTTATCTTCAATCAAATCAGAAATAAGAATCAAGGACGTAAAGATGCCATGGAAACGTATGTTTGAAGTGGATTTAGATGCAAGTTGGCAAGAAAGTGAGAAATAAGAATGGCAAGTCTATCATTGAAAAATATTAATAAGGTATATGACAATGGGGTCCACGCGGTCAAAGACTTTAATCTAGAAATTCAGGATAAAGAGTTTGTTATCTTTGTTGGGCCATCTGGTTGTGGTAAGTCTACAACATTACGTATGGTTGCGGGCCTAGAAGAAATCACATCAGGAACACTAGAAATCGATGGAAAAGTTGTCAATGATGTTGAACCTAAGGATAGAGATATTGCGATGGTCTTCCAGAGCTACGCATTATATCCACATATGACAGTTTATGAAAACATGGCATTTGGTCTAAAATTACATAAGGTTCCAAAAGATGAAATCAAGCGTCTTGTTATGGAAGCCGCAAAGATTCTCGACCTAGAGAAACTATTAGATCGTAAGCCAAAGGCTTTATCTGGTGGACAAAGACAGCGTGTTGCGATGGGCAGAGCCATCGTCAGAAATCCAAAAGTATTCCTGATGGATGAACCTCTTTCCAACTTGGATGCAAAGTTACGTGTACAAATGCGTATTGAAATCGCAAAACTACACGAAAGATTAGGTGCTACAATTATCTATGTTACACATGACCAGACTGAAGCGATGACATTAGGAACACGTATCGTTGTTATGAAAGATGGTGTGGTGCAACAAGTTGATTCACCAAAGAATCTATATGAAAAACCAAATAATCTATTCGTCGCAAGTTTCATCGGTTCTCCACAAATGAACTTCTTGGATGCAGTTGTAGTTGAAGAAGGAGATACGATTCAATTACGAGTTGGGAAGAAAAATCTTCGCTTACCTGCACAAAGAGGAGAACTACTGCGTCAAAAAGGTTATGTTGGTAAGACGATCGTATTAGGTATTCGTCCAGAAAATGTATATGATTCCAAACTATATCAGTTGGATGATTACGACAACACGATTGAAGCAGAAATTAAAGTATACGAATTACTCGGTGCAGAAATCTTCTTATATTTCGATGTTGAAGGAAAACAGATGATTGCAAGAGTAAATCCAAATACAGCATTAACAAAAGGTGATGTTGCGAAATTTGCATTAGATATGAATAAGGCACATCTCTTTGATAAAGAAACAGAACAGGTAATTAGGTAATATAGCGTATGAATGATGCATACTATGAATTAGCGGTAAAAAGAAATAGACCAGAATTAAAATATGTTTTATATGTAGTGATTGACTTGCTTGCATGTTTAGCATTTTTGATTGCTGGATTTACAAAACCACTCTATTGGATTGGATCTGCTATCACACTGCTATTCTTCTATGTATATTTACGATTACGTCTATATGAAGAATATGAATATATCTTAGTTAACGATGAATTAACCATCGATGCAATCTTCCACAAAGAAGCACGCAAGGCACTTGCTAGATGCAATGTAAATGATGTTCAATCTATCAAGTTGAATGCAAATAATGAAAAGGGTAAAGATTACTCTGATGGAAGTCATAAAGTTGCGTTATATCTAAACAAAGGGGAAGTGTTCCTACTTTCGCTTGATGAAAAGATGCTAACGATGTTAAAGAGATATATTAGAAATGTTGAATAAAATAAAAGCCTTCTTCAAAGCATGAAAACATGCATTGAAAGAAGGTTTTTAATATTTATTTAACGATACTCTGGATACCACTTTAAATCACGCACTGCCTTTGCCATATCTTGTTCTTTCGCACGTGCAAGACCTTGTTCCTGTGCCTTTTTAGCAACAGCTTCTGCAACCTTAATAGAAACATCTGCGACATACTTGAATGGTGGTAGTACAGGTGCACCAGGTTGAGATTGGTCGATGATACCACTTAAGGAGTGTGCTGCAGCACCAATCATTTCATCTGTTAAAAGACTAGCTTCAGATGCAAGCATACCAAGTCCAAGACCTGGATAAATCAATGCATTATTTGCCTGACCGATCACATAATCAACACCCTTATAGGATACTGTATCTGCAGGAATGCCAGTTGCGACAAATGCTTTTCCATCAGACCAAGTGATAAGATCTTCAGCACTGGCTTCTGCTAATACTGTTGGATTAGATAATGGGAAAATCATTGGGCGCTCTGTAATCTTGCACATTTCTTCCACAATTTCCTTTGTGAATGTATTTGGTTGAGTTGAGGTGCCAACTAAAATTGTTGGTTTAACAGTCTTAACAACTTCTAATAAGTCCGTTAGCTTATCTGCGTTAGGATAGTCTGAACGCTTTTTGGCAAATGGTCTTTGTTGAGGTGTTAAATCATCCATATCATCAAAGAGCAGTCCTTGTTTATCAACCATGAAGAAACGCTTATATGCCTCTTCCTCAGGTACACCTTCTGTAACCATTTCACGTA
>CALEMV010000250.1 GCA_937910655.1 uncultured Solobacterium sp. | reverse complement strand
GAATATATTCGGTAGAATCATTCTACATCTACAGAACTTTATAAAAGGTTGATTGCATGAACAATCAACCTTTTTCATTTCCTATTCCATCTTTCACTTCAATAATTCGATCACAATCTGTCAGTGTAGATAAGCGATGTGAAATCGTCAGAATCATCTTATCTTTAAATTCCTTTTCCAATGTATAAAGCAGTTCTTTCTCATGCAATACATCTAGAGCACTCGTAGGCTCATCTAAGATAATGACATCAGGTTGTTTTAACATGATACGTGCTAAACCAATACGCTGTCTTTCACCGCCTGAAACACGCAAGCTCATCTGCCCCATTTGTGTATCATATCCTTCTGCTAAACTCATAATAAAGTCATCAATCCCAGCTCTTTTCGCTGCTAGACGAATTTCATCTAATGTAGCATCTGGTTTTGCGATAGCGATATTTCCAGCAATCGTGTCGTTAAATAGATAGGTATCCTGCTCTAATACTGCAATATGACGATGTAATTCTTCAAATGAGAATTTGTCTAAAGAGATACCATTGATACGGATATCACCAGTTTGAATCGGATAATATCTTAACAACAATCTTAAAAGAGTTGATTTACCAGAACCACTTTCCCCGATAATACCGATATGTTCGTGGTTCTGTACTGATAACTGAAACTGCTTTAAAATCATGCGATTTGTCTTTGGATATGTAAATGAGACATCTTCAAAATCAATACGTTCGACGTGACCAATCTTCACGGATTCACTTGGATCAATTGTCATTGGATTTGCGTCTTCGATTAAGAAGATTCTCTCTGCCGCCGCAAAAGCTTCCAGTAAATGAGAAACGACAAATGTAAGTGAGAATGTAGAAGAGAATGATGCAGTCGCGATAAATGAAATTAAAATCGTACCAACTGGATTGCCAATTCCATTCGAAAGTAAATACGCAGCTACAATCAAAATCATTACTCTACCCAAATAGACAAAGAAATTTGGTGCAGAAGATAATGCTTGTTTATGCATGGTCATCACATGCATGTCCTTATTAACCTGGTCGTTATACTCCATCACCTTTGTAATCTTCTCATCTTGGGCATTATATATTTGAATATCCTTAATCGCATAGATGTTTTCAAGAATCACTGCCTTTAGCTTACCTAAATCTTTACGATACTCTTTGCCAATTTCTCTTCCTAAATATAATCCAATAGGTGGAATCATCACACTGATCATAAGATATACAGGAATGAGTACATACGCATACAAAGGATTAAATTGTAATGCAATGAGAATAGTTGTGACTGGCAAGAGTATTACTGTAAACATCGGCCCTATTGTATGGGCAAAGAAGTATTCTAGAGTTTCAATATCACCTACCGCAATGTTAATCACATCACCTATCTTTTGATCAATTAGATATGCAGGTGCTAAGCGATTAATAGATTTAAATAAATCAACACGCATCTTTGCCAAAATACCATACGCACCAAGATGCGAGAATACGCCTTCTAAATATCGACAGACTGCAATCAAAATACCACACAATAACATCATGCATGCATAAAACCATATATTACCAGTTTTCATTATGTCTGCAGCCCTCATAATCCAAAGTGCACCAAATCCCATTACACCCATATGGGATAGATTACCAATAATACTAGCTAGTGTAGATATTGTAAGATATTTTGCGATTGGTTTAGCTTTCTTGATTAATCTTGATGCTAGAACTGGAATTGAATATGCGTATTTTTTCATGCTTGCACCTCCAGTTTGTTTTGTTCTTCTACAAGATCTCGGTAAATCCCATGATTCTTCATGAGTTCATCATGATTTCCAATTTCTTCCACAGCACCTGCACGTAACACAATGATTTGATCTGCATTTCGTATCGCAGATAGACGATGTGAAATAATAATGAGCGTACGCTTCTTCGATAATTTATCAATGCAGTCCCATATTATCTTTTCGCTTTCAGGATCAACTGCAGAAGTCGCCTCATCAAAGATGATATACTCCGCATCTGTTAATAGTGCCCTAGCGATACCCATCATTTGTTTTTGACCACCAGATAAATTTGATCCAAACTCACTTACCATTGTGTCTAAACCATCAGACATTTTTTGAATATGGTTATCTAGGCTAACCTCATGTAGCACCTGCCAAAGTTGTTCATCACTTGCAAATGGATTTGCGACTAATAGATTATTACGAATTGTATCGTTAAACAAACTGACTGTTTGTGGAACCATTACGATATATTTTGCGATTTCTTCACGATTCATGCATGCATAATCTTTTCCATTCAGATATATAGCTCCACTTGACGGATATATAAACTTCATTAACATCGACGCAATTGTACTCTTACCACAACCAGATAATCCTACTAAAGCTGTAGTCTTTGATTTTTCAATCTCGATGTTTATATTCTGTAATACTTCTTTTCTACCTTCATATGAAAAAGAAACATCCTTTAACAAGATACCTTCTTGATAGCTATCTTGTTTTTTATTTTGTCTTATTTTCTCAGATTCTACCGCAAGGATTTCTTCTGCACGGGTTGCGGCAGAAACAGCAGTTAATGCATCATGAGTTGCGGACATTAGTTGACGAATTGAGCCAAAATAACTATACCCTAACAATAAAATCATCAGCACACCACTTAGATCCATTGTTTTATTTACGAATCCATTTATAGCTATGAATACACAGAGAAATAATGTAATGTAGATGATTCCTTCAGTTACTAGGAATGATGTGAAATTCACCTTCATGAATTCATTAATCTGACGATTCAGATAGTCAGCTTTTTCTCCTAATACTTCCGCATGTTTATCCGATTGGTCAAATAACTTTAACGTTGAAAGACCTCGAATACTATCGAGGTAATACCCTGTCATATCTTCCAGTGATTTCCAATATGACTTTCTAAGTTTCTCAATCCGATAACGAAACACATTATGTAATGGCAATAGCACAAAAGATACTACG
>CALEMV010000249.1 GCA_937910655.1 uncultured Solobacterium sp. | reverse complement strand
ACTTATCCTATGGTGATAATGAGAGTCTTGAATACTATACGGTTGAAGAGGGAGATACACTAACTTCGATAGGTTTACAAAATTATGGTTTAACGGCAGAGCAGTTAATGCGTATCAATCAAGATGTAATTACAGATATAAATCAAACGTTAACTGCAGGCACAAAACTATGTGTAACATACTTCACTTCACCAATTGATGTGTATGTTTATAAACAAAGATTACAGAAGGAAACATTGTTCTATAAGACCTCTGTATTAGAAGATAATACAGTTGAAACTGGTAAAACAGTGGTTAGACAGATTGGGGCGAATGGTTCAAAGAATGTACTCTATCATGAAACATGGATAAATGGAGTATTGAATGCTGGACAAGAGCTATCTTCGGTTGTGACAGCAGCCGGACAAGATGAAGTAATTGCGATAGGAAAGAATAGTGATTTAGGTATTGGTAGTGGTAACTTAGCATATCCTGTTGAACATCCTGAAATCATTTGTGAGTATGGCTGTTATGCAGGGTTTGAGTCGATTGATTTTATCAATAGATATAATCGATGGGGAAATGTATTGGCTGTTGATACAGGAAGTATCAAAGAGAAGGGTTATACAGATGAACTGGGTAACTATGTAATTATTGACCACCATAATGGGTATCAAAGTGTATATGGACATATGTACTTACCATGCTCATTGGAAGTTGATACCATCGTTAGAAAAGGCGATGTAATTGGTAAGATTGGTATGACTGGTAAAGCGACTGGACCACATTTAACATTTAGCTTATATAAGGATGATGTGCCAGTGAATGCATGTTCTGCGTTGATGAATTGTGAGGATTTGAACTGATGATGGAATTTGCATTATTAGCGAGTGGTTCAAAAGGAAATAGTTTTGTGATTGTGGACGGTACTACAAAAGTCATGATTGATTGTGGTACAACAAAAAAGTATTTGTTTGAACGCTTAAAAGAACTAGAGATCTCATTGGATGATTTAGATGCAGTCTTAATCACACATAATCATTCTGACCATATCTCTCAAATTAAACATTTCGCCTCATTACCGATTTACTCACCGATTGAAATACCAAATATAGATACCTTTTATGTAAAACCTGGTTCTTCCTTTACGATTGAAACCTTGCGCTTTACGCCAATTGCGCTATCGCATGATGCGTTAAAT
>CALEMV010000248.1 GCA_937910655.1 uncultured Solobacterium sp. | reverse complement strand
CAGTATATAGGAGGATATTTCAAATGTCTAAAGTTACTGTAAAAGACTTAGATGTTAAAGGAAAACACGTCATTGTTCGTGTTGACTTCAACGTTCCACACAAGGGAAATGTAATCACTGATGATAATCGTGTTCGTGCAGCATTGCCAACAATTAATTATCTTACAGAGCATGGAGCAAAAGTATTACTTTTGAGCCACTTAGGTAAGATTAAGACTGATGAGGACTATGCAAAGAACGACATGTCTATCGTTGCGGATTGCTTAGCTTCCCTACAGAGTGCACCTGTTAAGTTTGTTAACGCTACTCGTGGTGCTGAACTTGAAGAAGCAGTTGCTGCTCAGAAAGAGGGTTCTATCGTATTGATGCAGAACACTCGTTATGAGAAGGGCGAGACAAAGAATGATGAAGAGTTAGGTAAATACTGGGCTTCATTAGGCGATTTATTCGTTGAAGATGCATTCGGTTCTGTACACAGAGCTCACGCATCAACAGTTGGTATCCCAACACATATTCCTTCAGCTTTAGGTTTCTTAGTTGAAAAGGAAGTTAATGTTTTAGGTAAGGCAGTTAATGATCCACAAAGACCATTCGTTGCTATCTTAGGTGGTGCGAAGGTTTCTGATAAGATTGGTGTTATCGAAAACTTATTGAAGATTGCGGATAAGGTATTAATCGGTGGAGGAATGGCTTATACATTCTCAGCTGCTAAGGGTGGCAAGATTGGTACATCTCTATTAGAAGCTGATAAGATGGAATTAGCTAATGAATTCATGAATAAGGGTGAAGGTAAGTTATTCTTACCTGTAGATACAGTTGTAGCAAATGACTTCTCTAACCCAACAGAAATCAAGACAGTACCTGCTGGAGAAATTCCAGATGGCTTTATGGGCTTAGATATCGGTCCTGAATCTATTAAGAAGTTCCAGGATGAATTAGTTGGTGCTAAGACAGTATTCTGGAATGGACCAATGGGTGTATTCGAAGATGAAAGATTTGCTAAGGGTACAATCGCTATCTGCGAAACATTAGCTAACCTTGAAGGTGCTACTACAATCATCGGTGGTGGTGACTCTGCTTCTGCTGCTAAGAACTTAGGTTTCGCAGAGAAGTTCAGCCACATCTCTACAGGTGGTGGAGCATCTCTAGAATATATGGAAGGAAAGGAACTCCCAGGAATCGCTATTATTCCTGAGAAGTAAGGAAAAGAAACATGACAAGAAAACCAGTAATTTTCGGTAACTGGAAAATGAACAAGACACCTTCAGAAGCTGCTGAGTTCATGAAGGGTATTGAAGAAGTATTAACAGGCACAGAAGCTGCTGATTATGGTATTGGTGCTCCATATGTAGACTTAGACGTTTGCGTTAAGGCTGCTAAGAACTTATTAATCGCTGCTGAAAACTGCCATGAAAAGGATTCTGGCGCTTATACAGGTGAAGTATCTGTACCAATGTTAAAGGAAATCGGTATTACATACTGCATTATCGGTCACTCTGAAAGACGTACATACTACAACGAAACAGATGCTGCTTGTGCTGCTAAGTGCAAGAGATTATTCGCTGACAACATCACACCTATCTTATGTGTAGGTGAAACAGAAGCTGAATACGATGCTGGTAAGACTGAAGAAGTTGTTAAGTCTCAGTTAGCTGGTTCTTTAGCTGGTTTAACAGCTGAAGAAGTATCCAAGATGGTTATTGCTTACGAACCAATCTGGGCTATCGGAACAGGTAAGAGTGCTGATGTAAATACAGCTGAAGCTTGCTGCAAGCTAGTTCGTGAAACAGTGAAGGGCTTATATGATGAAGCAACTGCTCAAGCAGTTCGTATCCAATACGGCGGATCTGTTAAGCCAACAAACATCAAGGAATATATGGCTTGCGAAGACATCGATGGTGCGTTAATCGGTGGTGCATCCTTAAAGGTTGAATCCTTCAAGGAAATTATTGACGCTACAAAATAGGTTCTTACTCAGCTTAGCTGAGAGAATATGTTTTAGGTTATCATAGGAGGAAAATTTAGATGCCTAATTTTATTGATCCAATTGCTGAAGTGCATGCACGTGAAGTCTTAGACTCCCGTGGAAATCCAACAGTAGAATGTGAAATTACAACTGAGTCAGGTGCTTGGGGACGTGCTATCGTTCCATCAGGTGCTTCTACAGGTGAACGTGAAGCTTTAGAGCTTCGTGACGGTGACAAGAGCCGTTACCTTGGAACAGGTACATTAAAGGCTGTTGCTAACGTAAATGAAAAGATTGCTCCAAAAGTTATCGGTTTAAATGTATTTGACCAGAACTTAATTGATAAGACAATGCTTGATCTTGATGGAACACCATTCAAGAGCAACCTTGGTGCAAACGCTACATTAGCTGTTTCATTAGCTGCTGCTCGTGCTGCTGCTGATGCTTGTGGCTTACCATTATACAAGTATATTGGTGGTGCAAATGCTAAGGTATTACCAGTTCCAATGATGAACGTATTAAATGGTGGTAAGCATGCTGATTCTTCTGCAGACTGCCAAGAATACATGATTATGCCTGTAGGTGCTAAGAACTTACACGAAGCAGTTCGTATGGGTTCTGAAGTATTCCACAACTTAAAGAAGGTATTAAAGTCCTACAAGTACAACACAGCTGTGGGTGATGAAGGTGGATATGCTCCATCATGCGTACCTGGAAACAACGGTCCATTAGAGACATTAGGTAACGAAGGTCCATTAGCTTTAATGGTTGAAGCTGTTGAGAAGGCTGGCTACAAGTTAGGTGAAGATATCTGCTTCGCTATGGACTTAGCTGCTTCTGAATTCTACAACGCTGAAAAGGGTGTTTATGAATTAACACGTTCTGGTGAAGGTGACAAGACATCTGAACAGATGATTGATATGTTAGCTTCATGGGTAGAGAAGTATCCATTAATCTCAATCGAAGACGGCTTAGCTGAAAACGACTGGGATGGTTGGGTTAAGTTAACAGAACGTTTAGGCGAAAAGGTTCAGCTTGTTGGTGATGACCTCTTCGTTACAAATACAACATATATCAAGAAGGGTATTGAATTAAAGGCAGCTAACGCTGTATTAATCAAGGTTAACCAGATTGGTACATTAACAGAAACATTAGATTCTATCGAAATGGCTAAGGAAGCTAAGTACACAGCAGTTGTATCTCACCGTTCAGGTGAATCTGAAGATTCAACAATCTCTGACTTAGTAGTTGCTACAAACGCTGGCCAGATCAAGACAGGTTCTATGAGCCGTACAGACCGTATCGCTAAGTACAACCAGTTGATGAGAATCGAAGAAGAATTAGGTGAAGTTGCAGAATACCGTGGAAGACAGGCTTTCTACAACGTTAAGGCTCTTTCTTCAAAATAAGAATGATTTGAAAAAGTTCACTCATATGTGAACTTTTTTTATGAATAAATATTTTTTTGGATAGACTATGAATTTAATATTGGTATAAATTCACATTAAATATGATAATATAATCAGTAGTCATGTATGGCTTCCTCTCTGGTTTGTTTCTTTCTTAGCAAAAAGTTAAAAACTGAGAGGTTTTTTCATTTCAAAGGTAGCCTATCTCCAAGTAATTAATAGCGTTTTATTATAGTTGTTTGTTTTTTTCAATACTCCATCCAATGATCCAACCAATCACGAGTAGATAGTTTTCGATAGCTCCTACTAGATTAACAGTTTCGTGCATTTGTAAGTAATGGATGAAGTGATTTGTACCAATCCCAATACCACCAAGAATCAAAGCGAGTAGAATGGATTGTAAATAGATCCAATTATAATGACGATAGGCAGTAATTAATATTACAAGGACTGCTATATTCCAAAAACCAATTTCTCTTTGCCATCCTGTTGAGATACCATATGCCGCATGGCTACCCATATATTCTGGTGCGAAGATTTGAAGAACTGCAGCACCAGATATCGCAATGATTAAAATGATAAATAATATACGTAAGAGAAGATTCATTCGCTGTTGTTTCATGTTGTAGACCTCCTAAAAATATAGAAAATAGTAATCTTACACGCAAGTACTTGTCAAGACGAGCCAAATAATTCGTGTTGAATCCCAAAAAAATACAAATAATTTATCGGATAGCTTCCCTTAAAAAATGAATTGAATGATACTATTAAAGTAGGAGGATTTCAAAGATGAAATTTATTGATGAAGCACGTGCGTATCAAGATAATATGATTGAAGATTTACGTGAGCTTGTAAAGATTGAATCCGTACGTGATGACGCTGCTGCGACAAAAGAAGCACCTTTTGGACCAAACATTGCAAAGTGTTTAGACAAAGCATTAGAGATTGGCAAACGCGATGGTTTTAAAGTAGAGAATGTAGATGGTTATGCTGGTGTAATTCAGTATGGTGATTTAGAAGAATCTGTTGGTGTACTTGGTCATTTGGATGTTGTGCCTATCGGTGATGGCTGGACATTTGATCCACTTGGTGGAGAAATTAAAGATGGCTATATCATGGGTAGAGGTACTTGTGATGATAAGGGTCCTGCAATTGCGGCTTATTATGCGATGAAGATTCTAAAGGACAAGGGATATAAGTTAAAACATAATATTCAAATGATTTTGGGTACAGATGAAGAAAACACATCTGCTGGTATTCTTTACTATAAGAAAGTACGTAAGAATCCAATTATGGGTATCGTACCAGATGCGGACTTCCCATGTATCTATGCAGAAAAGGGTATTTTAGACTTTGCTGCACAAGGTAAGATTGACTCTTGTATCAAGTATATGAAGTCTGGTACTGCATTTAATGTAGTTATCAGTAAGGCAGATGTTATCGTTGATAAGCCGCTTGAAAAGGATTACTTTGAGAAGTTCTTGCTTGCAAATGAACTAACTGGTGAATGTCACGAGGATGAAGCTGGATCACATTACCATATTGATGGTAAGCCATTCCATGCATCTCGCCCTTATATGGGTGTCAATGCGGCTGTAAAGATGTTTGAATTTGTTGGTAGTTGTTATAACGATGAATTCAGCTTAAACGCTGTGAAGTTATTTAAGGATCCATATGGTGTTGGATTGAAGGTTGCTTATGATGGTGCATACATGGGTCCATTAACCTTCAATATGGGTAAAGCTAATATTGAAGATGAGCATGTGTACTTTGCATTAGATTATCGCTATCCAAATGAATGTGAAGGTAGTGATTTACTAAAGAGAAGTGCAGATATCATCAAGGAAGTATTACATATTGAAACTGAACTTGTAGATGATTCTAAGTGGTTATTAAATGATCCTAATAGTGAACTCATTCAGACATGCTTGAAGCACTATCGTGCATTTAGTGGAGATACTTATACACCTCCTCTACGTATCGGTGGTGGTACATATGCTCGTAGTTTTGATAACTTTGCGGCATTTGGTCCTATCTTCCCAACACGTGAATATGCGTCATGGGTAGGTGCTGAACATGAAGCAGATGAAGGATTTGAAATTGAAACAATGATTCTTGCTTGTGCAATTTACGCAAACGTTCTATTTGATTTAGCTTGTGAACAATAAGAACTAAATGATTTAAATTAGGAAGTGTCTATGGATACTTCCTTTTATGATGGATAATCCATGTGCGAATGGTGTAATTATGTGGTTAAATAATATGTATGAAAACAACCAAGAAGTTACCGGTACAAGATAGAGTATTTTCATTACGATATTATTGGCATGGTTTACCGGAAATTTTATATTATCAAATTCCTGCAAAAATTATTTTGTTTATCATGTTTTCTTTTGCGGAGGGAATTCTTGGATCCATTATGAACTTAACAGGAATTTACTCTGTTAGTAGTGGTGAATTACCTTCACTATTGCGTAGTTGGTATGGTTGGGCTGTATTAATTGCGATTACAATCTTATTCACGATATATATGGCATTTGATATTATCATCCTGATTTTACTAAGTCGAAATATTCTATATGATCAAAAGAAAAAGATGAGGGAAATCATCTCTACTGCGATTCGTGTATCTCGAAAGTTCATTAATTTTCGGGGATGTTTGATTGGAATGTATTTTGCGGTTATTATCCCGCTTAATACCGCAATGATAGGCTTACGTTTAACAAAGCATTCGGTACCACAGTTTATTTATTCTGTCATACGCACAAACCATTTTTATATGCTTGCATATGTAATGCTTGTGTTCACTTTAGACTTTGCTGGAATTATTCATATTTTTACTTTCCATGGAGTTCTTTTTGATAACTATTCGCTAGCAACATC
>CALEMV010000247.1 GCA_937910655.1 uncultured Solobacterium sp. | reverse complement strand
CTTCTAATTTCAGTTCTTTTTCTGATGGAAGAACTACGCTTATCTGACAAGGGATGTGGTTTAATTTTTTTACTTCTTCCATTTCATAAGAAGTAATATGGCAATAACCAAATGGATGCTTATCTAGATAGTCTTGATGATATTCTTCTGCTGTGTAAAAGTTTTTCAGTGGCTCTAATTCCACAAAGAAACGATCGTACTTCATACGCTCATTTGTATATACTGGTTTAATATCATCTAAATCTTTTTCATCCACATAGTAAATACCTGCTTGATATTGAGAACCTATATCATTGCCTTGACTGTTTCGCTGTCGTGGATCGATGCATAAGAAGAATGCACGAATAACTGTAGATAAGGAAACTACATTTGGTTGATATACAACCTTTACCGCCTCCTTATACCCTGTTTCATTTCGGCAAACTTCTTCATATGTTGGATTATCTGTGAAGCCGTTTGCGTATCCTACTGTTGTTTCCAAAACACCATCTAAAGCCTTGAATGCTTTCTCTACACCCCAAAAACATCCGCCTGCGAGGACAATCATCTTTTCATCTTGGTTCAATGTATCCTGTTCTAGTTGTTTTGGCTTATATGCATACACATATTCATCCTCTTCTTGTCCAAGTCTTTCATATCCATTGTGTTCTAACACACGTATCGAATAGATATTATCTACATGACAATTCGCATGTATGCATGTTATGCCATAGTCTTCAATCAATTTTTTCGTTAGAAGATACACACTATTTTTAGCATATGTTTGATGGCGATATTTCTCGACAATCATATAGCCAATCGAAAGTTCCGATTCATGAATATCGTATATCTCAATAATACCCTTTAATTGTTCGTCTTCCTTCCCAAAGATACCAAGAATGACTTCATCCTTATCTTGATAAGACTTTTCATAATTTTCAATTGTCTTTTCTGCCTGACGTTTTGTCAGTCTTTCTTCATATACATCCGAAAGGTATTTTGCGTCTTCCTGTACAAAACGACGTAATACTATAAACCCATCTTCATACTGTGGGAATTGTTCAAATAATTTCATTTCAAACACCTCAATTCTTTATGCTTATTATACCCCCTAACAGATAAAACAAAAATGGATATAACGTTTTCTGTTATATCCATAAATTCTACTGAAATAATTGTTTTGTAACATATGTGATTCCTTTTTCTGTTAAGGAATATAGTTGTTTTGAATCATCACGTACAACGTATGCACGTTTGATTAATCTTTCGATACGATCGTCTGTAATTTTATTTGACCAGTTGAGGTGTTGATGAATTGTTTGATACCCTAACTCAATTGCATTTCCCTTGTGACGATAAAGATGGACTAGTAGTAAATCTTCACAGAACTTCTCATGATTGACAAATGACTTTGCCCATTGTCTCAACATGCCATTTCGATGAAAGATAATACCCAATATTACTGTAATCATACCCACCAAACTACACATACCAGAAACCGATACATTCCACAACATTGCGAAATGATATCCTAACCATGAATTAATAATCGCAAAGAGTATCGATACAAATATTGTAATCTTTAGGTCTTTTGTAATCATACATGCGGCAGCCGCAGGTGCCACAAAGTATGAAATCACCAACATACCACCAACACTATTGAACGCCACAACACAGGTAATCGATACTAGTACCATGAATACACGATATAAATATGTAACAGGTATTCCAATTAATTGTGCATACTCTGGATCAAATATTGATATCTTCAACTTCTGATAATTCACTAGTAAAAATATTCCGTTCATCGCTGTAATCACCAACATCTCAAATAACGACTTCGGCATGCCAAATTGTCGAATAAACGGTGTAAAGAGCGGATTACCCATTAATACAATTTCAACATCTAGATGGGTATTCCGAAAAAACTTTGTAATTAGTAGTACAGCTAAGGCAAAAAATACAGGAAAGACAATCGCTAAAGCATCATCACGTTCTACCAAATGATGCCGAGACAATTCTTCAACTAGCCAAATTGTAAATACACCAAAGATAGATGCACTAACGACCAACCATATGGAACGTAAATCTGGCACAAAGAAGAATGCAACTACAATTCCTAGCAATACAGAATGTGATAGTGCATCAGCTGTCATCGCTAATTTCCGAAGGATGAGAACAGGTCCTAGGATCGCACATCCAATGGCCGTTACCATTAGTGTTAACAATACTTCTGACATGATTTCGCATCCTTTCCAAGTTTTCTTTGTGCAATTAAACCATACTTACCAAATATCATAGATAGGATTGTAAATATACCCATACAAAGTATTACCATTGGTCCTGTCGCAATACCACTATATGCTGTAGAAAGAAAGGTTCCTATAAATGCGGAGATTCCAGCTACACAAGCTGCGATACACAATACCCATTTAAGATCTCTAGAATGTTGATTTGCACAGATACACGGCATGGTTAAAAATGAGGAAATCAAAATTGCACCGATACACTTTAAGCCAACAACGATAAACATCACCATCATCAGTAATAAGACACCACTTACGATAGGCATTGAAATCCCAATTGAACTTGCAAACTGTGGATCAAAGATACTAGCCACTAATTCTTTATAGAATAAAGCCAATAATACTGCTGCGATAATTGCACATATCGCAATCATGATGATATCTTCCTTCATGATAAACGCTGCAGATCCAAAGATATAATTCTTTAGTCCCGCTTGTGATGCACGCATGTAGGAAGAGTTTCCTTGTAAGTAACTCTTTAATACCATTCCAAGTCCAAAGAAACCTGTAAGGGTAATCGCGAGTGCCGCATCAAAATCAATCACACTATGCTTTCGAATCATTTGTATTGTTAGATACGCAAGAATACCAACTACCGCAGCACCAAGTGTTAATATCACAGAACTACGTACAGAAAATAACATGAACGCAATGACAACTCCAGGATAAGACGCATGTCCTACTGCATCTGCCATTAAACTTTGTCCCTTATAAACACTAAAACATCCTACAATCGCACTTGGAATTGCCAGTAATACTGTTCCAATCGCCACAACTAAGAAATCATAAGAGAATAGTATCTGTGTTAAATTTGTCATTTTGATACGTCTTTCTAATATTTTCTTCTGTTAATACATCATCGATTTTGCCATTGGCTATCACATACTTATTGATAAATATAACATGGTCAAAGTACTTCTTTAGCGTATGTAAATCATGGTGTACACAGACAATTGTCTTTCCTGCTTTTTGTAGTTGCTTGATTTTATCCATGATAATTTGTTCACTGGTTTGATCAACTCCCGCAAGTGGTTCATCCATCACAATCAAATCCGCATCATGACAAAGTGCTCGAGCGATAAAGACACGTTGTTTCTGTCCTCCGGATAATTGTGATATCTGCCGATTTTCAAATTCTTCAAGTCCCATTTCACAGAGTGCATGACGAGCTAGTTCCTTATCTTTTTTACGTGGCCATTTAAACCATCCCAGACTCGCATAACGTCCCATTAATACTACATCTTTTACACGAATCGGGAAATTCCAATTCACTGCAGATACCTGTGGGATATAAGCAATTTGTTTCCGTACTTCCGCAAGACTTTTACCATCGATTGTTATCACACCTGAAATGGACTTGATAAATCCGAGAATACATTTCAATAATGTTGATTTCCCTGCACCATTTGGACCTACAATCGCTGTGATTGCATTTCTTTCGATATTAACATCCACATCCCAAAGGACTGGACTTTCTCCATATGAGACTGTTAAATCTTCAACATGTATATAACTCATATAGATGACCCCTTTACTTGAGATTTGATACGATGAGGTCAACATTGAAACGATACATATCTATATACGTATCTCCAACTTGTCCCTTAGGTGCTAAAGAGTCACTGAATAATTCTTTTCCCTCTCCACCTACTACTGTCACATCAAACCCCTTTGCCTTACACGATTCCTTCAACTTCTCCATGCGTGCAGGGTCAGTTGTTGTCTCCGCAAAGATAGCCTTTACCTGATGCTCAACAATATAATTTGCAGTTTCTGCCATATCACTATTGGATAATTCCGCATCGGTACTAACACCCTGTGGTGCCTTTACGGTAATGTCATAGCGACGGGAGAAATAATTAAACGCGTCATGTGGTGTAATTAGAATTCTATGATCAGATGGAATCTGATTGAGTTGTTCACGATTATACGCATCTAGTTCATCTAACTTCTTAAGGTATGCCTGCAAGTTTTCTTCAATTTCATCTTTTAAATCTGGCAATTTATCCTCAAGTGCTTTAGCAGCTTCTTGTGTTGCTTGTTTATATAAGTCAATATCAAACCAAAAGTGTGGATCGATAATCGTTTCTCCATTTTCTTCCATTCGACCTACTTTTGATTCATCAAAGTTCTGCGATACAGATACCGCACCAATTGCTTCAAGCAGTTCAACCATCTTTCCTTCAAAATGCAATCCATGATATAAGACTAAATCTGCATTTTGTAGTTTTGTTTTATCTTCAGGCTTGGCCTCATAGGTATGAGGATCTTCTCCTGCCGGGATAATCAGTTGTGTATCAACCTTATCTCCTACAAGAACATTCACCATGTCTTCTAAAAATGAGGTTGTCACTACAACATTTAATTTATCTGATTTCTTTGTAGAACCTGTTGTCATACTTGATTTATTTCCTGCACACGCAGTCATCATAGCAATCGCTATAACTAACAATATTTTCTTAATCATAATTCCTCCATAAGTTAGTTTATACTAACTACAGTTAAAGAATACTGCGTTTTATAGTTAGTGTCAACTAACTTGTTTATAAACTTTTAGAAATTAATAAAAGATGGATGTTCACCCATCTTTTATTGCTTATTTACCAAATCTTTCCTTAAGACGTGCTAACGCATCGTCCATGGATACTTCTTTCTTTATTGGCTTATTTTGTTTTGGTCTTTGATTGTTATGCTTTCCAACAGCTGCTTTACGATGACGATATGCTGCATCACGTTGTTCTAATTGATCAAGCGGCAGTAAGGATAACTGTACACGATTTCTTGCTTCATCGATTTGATATACCCAAACCTTAACAATATCATTGACTGCCACACACTCAGATGGATGAGAAATTCTCTTCATCGACATATGAGATAAGTGAACTAAGCCATCTTCATGTAGGCCAATATCCACAAAGGCACCAAAGTCTACTACGTTTCGAACTGTGCCAGATAACTGGTCCCCTACATGTAGATCTGAGATATTCAGTACATCACTTTTGAGAAGTGCACCATCAAACTGTTCACGATAGTCACGTAATGGTTGACGAATTGCTTCCTCAATATCTTCGAGAGTATATTCATCAATGCCTAGCTCTGCTGTTTTTTCCTTAGGGAAAGTGATATCTGCTTCACCAAGCTTTGTAATACCACATGCCTGCATGAGTTTTCGAGCAGCTTCATAGCTTTCTGGGTGGATTGATGTTTGATCCAATGGTTCATCACCATCTGTGATACGCAAGAAACCTGCACACTGTGTAAATGCCTTTGGACCTAACTTCTTCACTTTGAGCAATTGCTTACGATTCGTAAAGCGTCCATTTTCGTTACGGTAGTTTACGATTTCTTGTGCTGTACCACTATTTAAACCAGAAATATGTGTGAGTAACTCTAGGGAAGCTGTATTTAAATCTGCACCAGTGCGGTTTACTGACTTCAATACAACCTCATCAAGTCTTTCTGCTAATGCCTTCTGTGGAAGGTCATGCTGGTATTGACCTACACCGATAGATTGTGGATCAATCTTGATTAACTCTGCTAGTGGATCAAGTAAGCGTCTTCCAATCGATACTGCAGAACGCTCTTCAACTTCAATATCCGGGAATTCCTTACGTGCTGCTTCTTGTGCTGACCATACAGAAGCACCTGCCTCTGATACGATTGCGTAGGAAACATCCAACTTCTGTTCATGGATCAGTTCAGCGACTAACTTCTCACTTTCACGAGATGCAGTACCATTACCGATTGCGATAATCTGTACATGATACTTTTGAATCAGTGATAGTAACTTCTTCTTAGAAGTTTCAATATCTTCACCCTTCTTTGAGAATGGAAAAATCTTACTTACTGTTAACATCTTACCAGTTTCATCAATAACTGCTAACTTACAACCATTGAAGAAACCAGGGTCAAATCCTAATACAATTCTTCCCTTTAATGGAGCTTGTAAGAGTAACTTCTCTAAGTTCATAGAGAAGATTTCAATGGACTTATTCTGTGCTCTTTCACTTAACTCAGAGCGAATTTCACGTTCGATAGATGGGAATAATAGACGATCACAACCATCTATAACCGCTTCATTTAAAGTCTCTTCAACAATTGTTGTTTGACCTTTAAGAAGTGTCTTTAATGCATTCTTCTTTAACTGTTCATCATCGAAGACAAAGGAAACTGTAATAACCTTTTCTTTCTCAGCACGATCAATTGCCATAATACGGTGATCTGCGAGTTGAGAAATCTTTTCACTACGATCGTAGTACATTTCATAGACTTTATTTTCATCAACTGCATCCTTCTTTAACTTTGTCTGAAGAACACCTGCTTGCATGATTGTATCCTTAAATGCCCAACGCTGCTTTGCATTATCACTGACAACTTCAGCGATAATATCCTTCGCACCTTGAATCGCATCCGCTACAGTAGGTACTGTCTCTGATAAGTACTTTTCTGCCTCTGCTTCTAAGGAACCTTCTGTAGGTAGAGCAAGCATCCAATCCGCAAGTGGTTGTAAACCATTCTTAATAGCAGTTGTTGCACGAGTCTTCTTCTTTTGTGCATATGGACGGTAGATATCTTCTACCTGAGATAACTTCGTACATTCGATAACAGATTGTTTAATTTCCTCTGTTAACTTACCCTGTTCTTCGATTAATTTTAGAACATTCTCTTTTCTCTCAGCTAATTTTTGTTGATATTCGTATTGTTTCTGGATATAGAAAATTTGTTCTTCATCTAAACCCTTTGTAGCTTCCTTACGGTAGCGGGCAATAAATGGAACTGTATTTCCTTCCGCTAATAAAGATAGTGTATTTTCGACCTGACTGAGTTGAACTTTTAACTCCGTCGCAATCGCCTGAATGATATTTTCGTTCATGATGTGACTCCCTTCATCCTTACTATTTTATCACTGATTCACTTTATTTTAAAACTCTAGTAGAAAATCCCATATCGTTCTAATACTTTTTAGATAAAAGTTATAAAATG
>CALEMV010000246.1 GCA_937910655.1 uncultured Solobacterium sp. | reverse complement strand
AAGAGTATTTGACAATCTGTTCTTTTTGGGGCATAACTAAAAACAAATACAAGGACGGAAAATTATGGAAACAAAAATTCAATATGGATCAAGAGAGCTAAAGGTTTTAAAAACCTATGATACTGTCATTGTCGGTGGAGGTAGTGCAGGTAGTTCAGCGGGATATACTTCAGCCAAGAATGGCTTTTCTACATTAATCATTGATAAGGCAATTCGATTAGGTGGTAGTGCCACAAATGCACTTGTAACACCGATGATGCGTTCCTTTACAAATCATCATCAGAATTTTTATGATCTTGAAAATGAAATGAAGAAGTATGGTGAAACACGAGACCAACATGGAACTGCACAAAGATGGTTCTCTGCTGAGGCAATGGCAGATGCATGGGAAAGTCTTTATACAAACTGTGGTGGTGAGCTACTTTATGATGCGTCTGTCTGTGATGTGATTTTAGAAGACCAAAAGATTAAGTATGTTATCGCCAATACGATTGAAGGTTTAGTTGCGATTGGTGGAAGACAGTTCGTAGATGCCAGTGGTGATGCAGTGCTATCACGTCTATCGGGTGTAGAAGTATTGTGTGGTGATGAAGAGGGAAATAACCAGATTACTTCATTACGTTTTGAGGTAGGTGGTATCGATATTGAGAAATATCGTGAATATGTATTCTCACTAGATGATACTTACAGTATTCATCGTATCAAGGGTGACCAGTTTGAATCAGCGATGGTAGCTGGTAAGAACTTTGCGATGGAGCCACTATTCCGCAAGGGTGTAGAAGCAGGTATTCTAATTCCACAGGATTTACATTATTTCCAAAACTTTACAATTCCTGATAAGACAGGCGTCATGTCATTTAACTGTCCACACTTAGTGAATTTAAAGAATAATACGCATGCGCTAGAAAGATCTGCTGCTATCGTATATGGTCATCAGTGCATTCGTCGTCTTGTTCGTTTCTTGAAGGAAATGATGCCAGGCTTTGAAAACTGTTATTTGGTACAGGTAGCGAATATGCTAGGTGTACGAGAATCATGGCAAATTGTTGGTAAACTTTTGATGCATGAAGAAGACTATCCAAGAAAGGCTAGATACGAAGATGCAGTAGCCCGTGGTGACTGGTATATCGATGTCCATTCCGCAAATAAGAGTTTGGTGCACCAGATTTCCTATCAACCAGGCGATTACTATGAAATTCCATATCGTGCGATGGTCACAAATGAAGTGGAAAATCTTGTTGTGGCAGGTAGATGTATCTCTACAACGTTCTTAATGCAGGCAAGTGTCAGAATTATTCCAACCTGCATTGATATGGGTGAAGCTGCAGGTATGGCAACAGTACTTGCAAACCAATCCAGTACTCCACTGAATGCCTTAGATGGCAAAGATATCGCAGAAAAACTAGGTGAATATCACTAATCAAAATCAAGTACTCTATCACAGGAGTACTTTTTAAATACAAAAATAGAAAGCGTTTACAAATTAATATTGCAAATATTGAAAGTTAGGTGTATTTTAGAAGTACGATTTATTTCGGAGTCCGAATTAAAGGAGTTTGCATGGGTAAGAAAGGTTTAAAAGACATTAAAAATCAGAATACCAATTTAGTCATGCAACAGATCATGCAAGCAAGGAGTATCTCACGTATTGAACTTGCACAGGAAACTGGCTTATCACCAAGTACAGTCAGTTCAATTGTTGGAGATTTGCTAGGCAAAGGTATCATTGTAGAAACGGGTACACAGACAGTTGAAAAGGGTAGAAGTCGCAAAGATTTATCTATCGCAGCAGAATTTGGAAGTGTTGCGGTATTTGAAATCAGTCGACGTTCAGTATTCTTCTGCTTATTCGATATGTGTTTGGAAACTATTGTCTCAACATGCATTACGAAACAAAGAGTAACGGGTAATGACTTGTTTGAATTGTTGGTAGAAACGGTAAAGATACATGCAGACCAAAACATACGTGGGATTGGTTTGTTACTGCATGATGATGTACAACCGAGTGACTTAAATACGATTTACGATACAGGATATGCATCAGCGACAATTAGTTTACAGGGAGCACTTAACAGCCAATTACACATTCCTGTTAGTGAAGAAACATGTAGCAGTTTTACGATTACCAATGCATTCAATGAAGAAACGCTGCATGAAAAAGTAAATTGTGCACACGTGATGGTAGGTGAGAAAGTATTTACAACTGTTACGATTGATGGACAGAAAGTTCCGCTACGCTCAGAATTCTGTAAAGAACTACTTTCAGAAAACACAGGTACAAAGGAAGTTAGTCAGTTATTGAACACGTTATGTACGATGTTTGATATCAAAAAAATCTTTATGATGGGTACAGATTTTCAGTTCTATCAAAAACTAAAACTTCAGAATAAAGATGTGGAACTCATACAGGTTCACACAGAAGAAACGGATACTTTATCACCACGTATGGCAGAGAAAGTAAGAAATGAATTGTTATTTATTTAGGAACTAACGACAAATGTCGTGTTCATATAGGAAAGGGGATTTGAATATGCTTCAAG
>CALEMV010000245.1 GCA_937910655.1 uncultured Solobacterium sp. | reverse complement strand
TAAGTGATGACAAGGGTGCGATGGTTGCCAGCATGATTGCATTAAAGGTAATCAAAGACATGAATGTTCCACTCACAAAGAGAATCCGCTTAATCTTTGGTACAAATGAAGAAACTGGATCGAAGTGCCTAAAGCACTATGTTGAAAAAGAAGGTTCTGTAGACTATGGATTTACACCAGATGGAGACTTCCCTGGTGTGCATGGTGAAAAGGGAATGATTGCCATGCGTTACCTATCTAAGAATACTTCTATTAAGGATATTCAAGGTGGTACTGCTAAGAATATTGTATGTCGTAACTGCTATGTAGTTATCGACAAAAATAGTTTCTCTCGTAAGACGCTTGAAGACTATTTCAATAATGAAAATCTAGAATTCAGTATCGAAAACATTGATGAAAATGATGTTAAGATTTCTGTACAGGGAATCGCTGCACATGCAAGTTTACCAGAACTTGGTAAGAATGCATTATCCTACTTAATGGATGGCTTAAAGCAAGCTGGTTTCCAAGATGGATTCGTTGATTTCTATTGTAAGCATTTTGGTCTTGCGACAGATGGAAGTGGCTTTGGTGCAAACTGTTCTGATGAATATGGATCGTTAACACAAAACAATGGTGTTATCTCAATGCAGAACGGTGTTATTGAGGGTTCTATCGATATCCGTTTCCCAGTTACATTAACTTCTCGTAAGGTACTAAAGTTAATGGAAGGCCATCTTGAGGATGAAAATGGTGTGATTGAAGTACTCAGTGCACATGAACCACTTTTCTTCCCAATTGATTCTCCACTTGTTAGTGCATTATGCTCTGCATACCGTGAGGTAACAGGCGATAAGGAAGCACAGCCAATCACATTAGGTGGTGGAACATACGCAAAGGGAATTGATAATACAATTGCATTTGGATGCGCATTCCAAGGTAAGGATTATCATATCCATGACGCAAATGAATATGTAGAGATTAATGAATTACTCTTACAAGCAGAAATTTATGTAGCTGCAATTCTGAAACTCTTAGAAATCTAAATTAATAGACAGAAACTGTAAAAGCTTCTGTCTTTTTGTTTATCTAGCAACTTTGAATCATACAGCGTGATATAATAGTCACATGACAAAAGTTGCGATTTTATATGATTTTGATAAAACACTGTGTGGAAAAGACATGCAGGAATATA
>CALEMV010000244.1 GCA_937910655.1 uncultured Solobacterium sp. | reverse complement strand
TTGCTGTTCCGGGTAAAATTCCAACTCCAGAGGCGTTATATGAATTGGTTTTTATGACAGAAAAAGGAGAAAAGAATTTTGAGGTAAGTGTATTTCTATATAATGTTGTAGATATTGGTATGGAAGGGCCGCTAGTGTTTCAGGGATATCAATTGATATCTTTTGGTGATTGGATAAAAGAGTATAGTGAGTAGCATAATTTTTTTGGAACTACAATATATTTTCTAAAATCAATATATAACGTCTCGTTGGCATTTCTTTGCTTACGAAGAGATATGCATTGATAGCGAAGGAAATTATCAAAGTAAACTACAAGGATGAAAAAAACTGAATAATATATATTTATAATCTAGCGTAATTCATTAAACTATTTCTTATTGAAAATGATGGATACAATGGTATAATCTAACCAAAGCAAAGAAGAGAAGTAGTAATATTGGCTGTTTTGAAAGAGAGTCTGTGGGTGGTGGAAACAGATAAAACGAAGATATGAAGTAGTCTTGGAGCTGTGTCTTTGAAGTAGTAGTAGAAGATGCCGTAGGGATGCACGTTACGCTATTTGAGAAGTAAGCAAAGGTGGTACCACGTTTATACACGTCCTATGCATAGGACGTTTTTTTATGTTTAAGGAGAAGGTAATATGGAAAAGAATCTAGCACAAAAGTATGACCACAAAGCCGTAGAAGAAGGCAAATACAACCGATGGATAGAAAAAGGATATTTCACTGCAGGTGATAAGTCTAAAGATCCTTTTACAATTGTAATTCCTCCACCAAACGTTACTGGTATTTTACATATTGGTCACGCTTGGGATAATACATTACAGGATATTATTGCACGTTATAAGCGTATGCAGGGCTATGACATGTTGTTTTTACCAGGTATGGATCATGCAGGTATTGCAACACAGGCAAAGGTTGATGCTCGCTTAAAGAGTGAAGGTATTTCTCGCTATGATTTAGGACGTGAAAAGTTCTTGGAACGTGCGTGGGAGTGGAAGGCAGAATATGCCAAGACAATCCGTACACAATGGGGTAAACTTGGAAACTCATTAGATTATAGTCGTGAGCGTTTTACAATGGATGATGGTTTTAATGATGCAGTTCGTCATGTATTTGTTAAACTCTACAATGAAGGTTTAATCTATCGTGGTTGGCGTATCATCAACTGGGATCCAGAAGCCCGTACAGCATTAAGTAATATCGAAGTTTATTATCAAGATGATCCAGGTAAGATGTATCACTTCAAATATGTTGTAAAGGAAACTGGTGAAGAGTTCGTCGTTGCGACAACACGTCCTGAAACAATGTTTGGTGATGTTTGTGTTGTGGTAAATCCTAACGATGAAACACTGAATCACTTGATTGGTAAACATACTACAAACCCAGCAAATGGACAGGAGTTACCTATTATCGGTGATGACTATGTAGAGATTGGTTTTGGTACTGGTGCAATGAAGTGCACACCAGCACACGATCCTAACGATTTTGCGATTGCGGAAAGACATCATTTAGAAAAGCCAATCTGTATGAATCCAGATGGTACAATGAATGAACTCTGTGGTCAGTATGAAGGAATGGATCGCTACGTAGCACGTGAAGCTCTTGTAAAACAAATCGAAGCAGAAGGAAATCTCGTTAAGATTGAAGAGATGACACATAACGTTGCGCACTCTGAACGTACACATTGTGTTGTTGAACAGTATCTATCACAACAGTGGTTTGTTAAGATGAAGCCACTTGCTCAAGATGTACTAAAGTATCAAGCTGATGAAGAGACAAAGATTAACTTCTATCCAGAACGTTTTGAAAAGACATTCAATGGTTGGTTAGAGAATATTGAAGACTGGTGTATTTCTCGTCAGTTGTGGTGGGGCCATCGCATTCCTGCATGGTACAACACTGTGACTGGTGAAACATACGTTGGTGAAACTGATCCAGAAGATACAACAAACTGGGTACAGGATGAAGATGTACTTGATACATGGTTCTCCAGTGCCCTATGGCCATTTGCGACATTGGGTTGGCCAGAAGAAACTGCAGATCTTGAACGTTATTACCCAACCAATACAATGGTTACAGGGTACGATATTATCTTCTTCTGGGTTGCACGTATGGCATTCCAGGCAAGACATTTTACAAAGAATCGTCCATTTAAGGATGTACTGATTCATGGTTTATTACGTGATGCACAAGGCCGTAAGATGTCTAAATCACTTGGTAATGGTATTGACCCAATGAAGGTTATTGAGGAGTATGGTATCGATGCATTACGCTTCTTCTTAACAACAAATTCAACACCAGGACAGGATATGCGTTATATTCCTGAAAAGGTTGAGGCAGCCGGTAACTTTATTAACAAAATTTGGAATGCGTCTAGATTTGTATTCATGAACCTTCCTGAAGGAATGAAAGTAGAAGATGTCAATTTAACAAATCTATCACTTGCGGATTTATGGATTATCAATCGTCTTAACGAAACAATTACGCATGTTACTGAAAACATGGAGAAGTATGAATTTGCTTTAGTTGGTAACGAACTATATTCCTTTGTATGGGATGACTTCTGTAGTTGGTATGTTGAGATGAGCAAGACGGCATTAAATGGTACGGATGAAGTAGCTAAACATGCTGCACAATCAACTCTATACGTATGTTTAAAGGCTATTGTTAGTTTATTACAACCATTTATGCCATTTGTAACTGAAGAGATTTATGATTTATTACCAGGTGCTAAGGAAAGTATCAACTTAGAATCATGGCCAACTGTGATTAAAAATGTAACTGCTTGTGATTTAACAGCAATGGCAAGAGTAATTTCTGCAATCCAAAAGATTCGTGAAGTTAAGATTGTAAATGATTTGAAACCATCTACATTAATTCATATTGCATTAAAGGATCTTGATGGTAATACAATCATGGCGGATGAAGCAATGTCTGCAATTATCATGAAGCTTGCAAAAGCACAGTGGCAGGATACACTTGAAGGAGACTTAACAGTCGAAGCAATTCAAGGTGGTAGCTTATATATTCCGTCTAGCGAATTAAGTAATCCAGAAGAAGAAATCAAGAAGCTTGAAGCAGAGATTGATAGACTTAAGTCTGAGATTGCACGTTCTACAGGAATTCTTTCTAACCAAGGATTTATTGCGAAGGCTCCAGCAGCGAAGATTGAAAATGAAAAACAAAAACTTGAAGCATATCAGAAACAATACGCTGTTATTGAAGAGCGCTTAAATGTATTGAAAAAGTAGTGGACATGTTATAATCATGATAACAATCCATGATTGACGGAGGTGCAGTATGTCAAATAAAGAAAACAAGCATACGCTATTAAAAGTATTGGGTGTTACTGCTGTGGCTGGTGCTAGCGCATATGCAGGTGCTGGATACTATGTATTCCGCAATGCGTTTGATTTACAGAATAGTAGATTTTTACAAAAATGTGGTACGTCAATGCAGCTACCATTATTACAGATGGAAAAAAATGAGTGGTTTGCACATAGCAATCGTTTCGATGATTTCATTGATTCTTATGATGGATTAAAACTACATGCATTACGTATCGTGAATCAAGAAGATTCTCATAAGTGGATTATTATCCAACATGGTATTGCCTCTTATAGTGGTACTTTACTAGAACACATGTGGGAAGCAGATCATCGTGGATTTAATATCCTAGCACCGGATGCACGTGGTTATGGAATGTCTGAAGGCAAGTATACTGGTCTTGGTTGGTGCGAACATTATGACTTAATTAGTTGGATTAACTTCTTAGTCAATCTTGATCCACTAGCAGAGATTGTATTGTTTGGTATAAACGTAGGCGCAGCTTCTGTCATGAATGCGGTTGGTGATTATTTACCACGTAATGTAAAGTGTGCAATCGCAGAAGGTGGATATAAAGAAATTAAAGATATCATCCAAACAAAAGTTCAAGATATCACGAAATTCAATGGTAAGATTGTAATGCCATCAGTTGACTTCTATGTAAGACAAGTATTGCATTTTAGTCTCAATGATATCAGTACACAACGTCAGTTAAGAAATTCTGTAACTCCGATGTTATTCCTACATGGTTTGCAAGATCGCATTGTTCCAATTAGCCATGCGTATGATAACTATTACTCTTGTGCAAGCAAGAAGGAGATGTATGTATCTGAACAGGGTGGGTTTGGAAATCTAACAAGTGACCCACAATACTTCCCAAGATTCTTTGATTTCATTAAGAAGTATATAAAATAGCAATTTCATTAGACGGTATCGATTAGATATCGTCTTTTTGTTTCATGCATGCATAGAAAATATTAAGTTAATTTATTTAGAAATACTGTCGCTAAACTTAAAAATATTAAAAATCCAAAGCAATCTGTCGCTGTTGTTAATACCACAGCCGAAGCCATCGCAGGATCAATTTTCAATGCCTTTAACGTTACTGGAATTAAAAATCCAATCATACAGGCAATTACAAGATTTCCAATCATTGCCAGAAATACAATTAATCCCATATAAAAATTTCCGTAAAGCACCCATAAAATCCCGCCACAAAGCAATCCTAAAATTGCCCCGTTTACCGTTCCAACTAAAAGCGTCTTTCCAATTATCTCAATCGTATCCTTTAAATCAACTTCTCCCAGCGCTAATGCCCGAATTGTTACAGATAGAGCCTGAGTTCCTGCATTTCCGCCCATTCCGCTAATTATTGTCATTATTGAAGATAAGATAACTACCTTTTCAACTGTATTGGAAAATAGTCCAATTACAAATGAAGCCAGAAAGGCTGTTGCAAGATTTATGACTAGCCAAGGTAATCTCTGCTTAACAGAAAATAAAAATGGCGAATCAATTTCTTCTTCCTCAGAAACTCCCCCTAATTTCAAAATATCCTCAGTATTTTCCTCTTGGATTACATCAATAATATCGTCTACGGTTATAATTCCCAATATATTCTTTTTATGATTAATAACTGGTATTACACGTAAATCATATTTTGACACTATCCTCGCCACTTCCTCCTGATCTTCCTCAACATAGACATATTTTACATTTTCATCCATTATATTCTCAAGTTTTGTTTCTTCAGAAGAAATCAATATATCCCGTAAATCCGCTTCCCCCACTAATTCTTTCTTTTCATTTGTAACAAAAATAGTTTCAATCACTTCTGTCTTTGGAGCAATAATTTTCAGTTTAGCCATTACATCCTTTATTTCCAAATTCTGCTTAAATGCAATGTACTGGGTCGTCATAATCCCTCCAGCAGTATCTTCCTCATAACCTAGCAATTCCCGAAATTTATTTGCCTGCGAACGTTTCATCTTGTCAAGAATTGACTTGCTTTTTTGAATGTCAATATATCCTAAAATATCAACCACGTCATCTGGCGACATATATCCCAAAATATCAATATCTTCCTCATCTGAAAGCAAATCTATAATTCTCGTCTGCAATTCTTCATCCGCCTGCTCCAGAACACTAGCCTTATTTTCATCACTCAAAAGCTCAAACACTCTTAAAAGCTCATCATCATCTAATTCTTCAAAACTTTCCGCAATATCAATCGAATGGTTATCCTCAAAATACTCTTCCAGCTCTTTCTCTGTTTCAATTTTTTGAATTTCCTCAGCCATTTCTTCAGGCGATACTTCTTCTTCCTCTTCAAAATTCTGGACATCCTCTTCAGACATACGGTTTCTGATTTCATCTTTTAATTTTTCCACATTCTGTTGTGTTTTCTCCTCTTGAGTTATTTCTTTTGTATCAATGTCAGCATTAATGTCAATATTTTCTTCATCTAAATTTATTTTATTATTTTGAGCCATTAATTCCCCCTTTCTATCATCTTACATTTTTATTTTTTATTTTTAAATATCCTACTTTTTTCTTGAAAAATAAGTTACTGCAAGTATCGTTTTCATATCATTTGAAAGTCTTAAAATATCCTTCACATCAACCCAGACAACCTTCACATCTTCTCCATTATCCAGCGACTGCTCAAGCGGCTCAATATCATCTGATTTCAATCTGCCGCTAAAAAAATACAGATTTTCTGTAGTATACCCAGGTGACACATAAAGCCCTTGCGGCAATTCTTCTACATCCACAATATCCTTTTCCAAATATCCAGTTTCTTCTCGCAATTCCCTAAAAGCCGCTGTCCTAGGATCTTCATCCCCATCAATCAGCCCAGCGCAAACCTCTAAAGTATAATCCTTCGGACCTGGACGAAACTGTTTTACCAAAATCGCCTTTTCTTTAGTTTCATTAAACAATACAAAACAAACTGCATTAGACTTATCCAGATATTCCAAAGTTATCCCAGTTGTCGGATGTATCATTTTTGCCCCTTTTAAAAATTTAAAACTGCTATCCATTTTTATTTATTGTATGATAACAAATATCATACACTCCTTTCTTTAAAATTTTTTAACATTCGGTAAAATTATTTTCTCTAGCTATTTTTCTGGCTAAATTTATATTACTATTCCAATGAATAATTAAATTATTATATGTAGAGCCTTCTAAAACATAATAATTATTATTATATTTTTTATTCTTTAATTACTTCGGAAATCGCATTTTATAGCCTACATTTATATTTCCTTCACTGATTTTGTTCAGTTTTCCTTTGATTAT
>CALEMV010000243.1 GCA_937910655.1 uncultured Solobacterium sp. | reverse complement strand
CGGTCTACCTATGACTTGTCATGCAGGTGATAGTCAAGGACCAGATACAGTTAGAGACGCTATGGACTTTGGTGTAACACGTATTGGTCATGGACACCATGTATACTTCGACCAAGAACTTGTAGAGCGTGCAAAAGAAAACAAAATACTCTTTGAAATCTGCCCTACATCTAATGTACAGTGCCAAACCGTACCATCGTACGCAAAGCATCCTATGAAACCACTCTATGACCAAGGTGTACTTGTTTCTGTCAACACAGATAATGATACATTTGCTGGTGTGCACATCACAGATGAATACGCACACTGCATCGATGATATGGGCTTTACTGTCGATGATATCTTCCAAATGAATATCAATGCCGTAAATGCCGCATTTGTTACAGAGGAAGAAAGAAAAGAATTACTGCATATTTTAGAAACAGCCAGAAAGGAATATGCACCATGCTAGAAGCACATATCCAATTAGACAAAAGTGTAAACGCAAAGTATGCAATCATGCCTGGAGATCCAGCCCGCATTGATCGCATTATCCCCTTCCTTGAGGATGTAAAAGAACTTGCATATAACCGAGAATTCAGAAGTGTCTCCGGTTACTACAAAGGTGTAAAGGTTATTGCCATCTCTACTGGTATCGGTGGCTCTTCTGCTTCCATTGCCATTGAAGAGTTAAAACACATTGGCGTAGACACAATGATACGTATCGGCTCATGTGGTGCCCTTCAAACAAATATCCAACTTGGAGATTTAATCTTCGCAATTGGCGCAGTACGTGATGAAGGCACATCCAAGGCATATGCTGATATTCGCTATCCAGCAGTTGCGGATACAGAATTATTACTCAAATGTATCGAAACCGCAAAAGAAAATCATTGGGACTATCACACTGGTATCGTTCATAGCCATGAAAGCTTCTATATCGATACAAACGCTGAAGAAGAAAAGAAATGGTCATCCATGGGTGTCCTTGGTGCAGATATGGAAACAGCCGCCCTATTTACAGTAGGTCGTTTACGCAATATCCGCACAATGTCCATCCTCAATAACGTAGTCCTCTATGGTCAAGATACTGCAGATGCGATTGGTGATTACGCCGATCAAGCAACGAAGACAATGGAAGGCGAACGCAGAGAAATCCTAACAGCACTGGAAGCTATCTATAAGTTAGAAAAAAATGTCTGAATTTCTATTTCAGACATTTTTCATACTCTCTACTACTTGCTCTAATGTAGGAATACTCTTAGCCGCACCTTCTTTAGTAACAGTGATACTACTTGCCTTTGCGGCAATACGCAATGCAGTGTTTACTTCTTCACCACGTAAGATACTTGCTAGATAAAAACCAGTGAAAGTATCACCAGCAGCTGTTGTATCAACAGCCTCTACACGATAAGCCTCTTGATGAATCACAGTCTCACCATGGATATAGTAAGAACCAAGGCTACCGACTGTTAAAATAATTTCCTTGTTTGGATAAGCCTTCTGTAATCCCATAATAACGTCTTCTACCTGATCTGAAGAAACATTCGCAAGTCCCTTACCTTCTACTTCATTCACCACAAAGATATCAATTAAATCTAGAGGATAGCCAAAAATCTTTTCATCCATTGGTGCAGTATTGAAGACAATACGTAAACCCTTCTCATGTGCTTTTTTGATTAAGTATGTTAAAGATGATATTTCATTTTGAATCAGCAATAAATCCCCCTGTTCAAAATGTGTTAATACTTCATCAATCTGCGCTTCATCAATCAACTGATTCGCACCACCGTAGAGGATAATACAGTTTTCACTATGACTTACCTGAATAATCGCATGCCCAGTCGCAGTTTCTTCATCCTTCTTTAGATAATCAACCTTTACACCATACTCTTGTAAGTAATCGATAAATGGTTGACCATCAAACCCAACACGTCCAGCGTGGTATACATCTAAACCTGATTTTGCTAATGCAATGGATTGGTTTAAACCCTTCCCTCCAAAGCCTCTACTATAGGACAAAGAAGATGTCGTCTCCTTTGGCATCACAAAATGATCCATCTGATACACATGATCAAAATTCAATGATCCAAAACTTAATACCTTCATATGTAACCTCACTTTTCGTAAATCTTATAAACTTAATATGACATACTTCTATGATTTATCCAAATAAAATCTCTAGCAAATCTTCCTATCTGTATAATTTTTTTCAAAAACCAGATAATATTTCTGTTCATTTCGTGCTCAATCGTATAGATTATTAGTATGAATATGCAAAACAAGCACTATAAAGCAGTCATGGATGAAGTAGAACGCTTAGAAAAAACAGGAAGATATAGTTTGGTAAAGAACTTTATTCAGCACGGAAAGACAACTGTATATGCACATTGTATTGATGTTGCACTTACAGCTTGTGAGTTAGCTGAAACTCACAATTTTGATGTAAACTATTCCGCAATGATTACTGGTGCTTTATTACATGATTATTTCTTGTATGATTGGCATATTCCACAGAAACACTTCGGATTACATGGATTTACACATCCGTATACTGCAGCAAACAATGCTAAGGATGATTATCATATCGGTTCTATCGAGGAAGATATTATTATTCATCACATGTTTCCACTGACGATGTATCCACCACAATCGAAAGAAGCTTGGGTTGTATGTTGGGCTGATAAGCTATGTGCAGCACGAGAAACAGTCACAAATCGTCTTGTATTCTTAAAAAAAGCCTTTCAGCGCTAGGCTTTACAAAAATTCATCAAAAAGCTTAAGTTTCAAAGTTAATGCAACACGATAAATAAAGGCAACAGATAACGAACTAATGTAGTCATTATCAGATGAATTTTTGATCTATAATGACTCTTTTTAATGGTAATATGGTATCTTTTATGTAGGAATACTCGCTTTTTTCGCGCAATGAAAACAACTGAAGGGTTTAGGTGTCAACTAAACGCAACAGTTCAGTTTGTGTAAGTCGAGTATCCGTTGGACTTTGGGGACCTATTGAATTAGGTCTAGGCTTAGATTAACTTCGTCTGGTTCGATCGGTGTTAATCCAAGCTTTTTTATAGTTTTGAGTTCTGCCCTAGTGAGACATTCAAATGGTGAACGGCCATCCAATGAGTCACGCTTGACGGAATTGATATGGCTCATCATTAGATTTACCTTTTCTTGTGTAAGGCCGTTAAAGGATATCCCTTGAGGCAGATATTTTCGAATATATTCATGATTCTTTTCAATGCGCCCCTTCTGTTGGGAGGCACGGGAATCACAATAAAATATATGACAGCGCTGTACGTTGCGTGTACCACGTTCCAAGGAAATGGGGTCCTTGAATTCAGGACCGTTGTCTGTAAGCACTACACGGAACATAGTAGCGAACCTTGCAAAGCCGATCTTCCTTTGGATGTGGTCGAATACTTCTGTTACAGAAGCTTGTGTATTTCTATTCCTTAGGAAGGCAAACATAAATTTACTCTTACGTAATAGTAGAGTTAGAAGCACCTTTTCACCGACACCTTTCTTACCGATGACGGAATCCATCTCAGCGATATTAGCTTTCGGATGCTGGGCAATGAATTCCTGAAAGGCAGTATAATCGCGTCCCACACGGCACGATTGGTTGTCTATCGTAGTGTTATTGCCACGTTTGATATTCTTTTTGGAGAGCGGATAGCGAACACGCTTGGGAAGATCTATATTGCGAATGGTGAGTTTATTGTCATTGACATAGCGGTAAAAAGTAGAACGGGATATTCCCATCTGTTCACCATGAGTGGAGAACACGTGAGCGACAGTTTGCCTTTGGTCACGAATCAAAGGCGTGACGAGATTATCGAGAAATCTCAGACCTTTTTCCCCGGTTCGGATCTTCTCTCTAGATAGATGAAGAGTAGATTCATAAGTACTATGTGCCTGTGCAGGGATGTAGCGATACTTTCTCTTTCTACATGCAGAGAAACGTGGACAGCCATTGCATATCCAAGGGGCCTTCATGATTCGACTGCAGGTAGGAGTGACGGAATGAAATGAAGAGTATTCATCAAGGATCCTATGCTTTTTAAGTTCTCTGGAAACAGTTGAAGCAGAGGCGTTCAAAGCGGTAGCTATCATACGCATGGAATGATTTTGTTTAACATGCATAAGGATATTGATACGGTCTTCAAGTGTGAAATGTTTACCTGACATAAATGTTTTCTCCTGATATCTAAAAAGGAGTCCAACAGATACACAGGAATAAAGATAACATGTCACAAGTTAACGCAACAGAGTGTTGCGTTTATGTTGAAACTTAACTACTAAAAAGCATTATATTTTACAAATGATACATGATAATATATATTTGATTTAAAGCATTTTTTGTTGTGCTTTGATGAATTGGAGGGAGAAGAGACTATGAGCAATACTGATATTTCTACAAATATCAATAAAACGAAAAAGCGTACAAACGCAAAGAAACTATCGTTTAAACTCATGTCGGCCATGTTAGGCTGTACGATGTTTTTAAGTCCGATTAAGGTTTCTGCTCAAGGAATTCAAACAAGATCGATGGATAACCAGGTTAACTATACGTTAGCTGGTGAAACAGATGGTGTTTTGGATTATGCGAGAACAGATTTTACAAAAGAAGATAGTGATGGAATACACCTAACAGTAACAAAGTGGGCAAAACTTGCTAGCAGTTGGGGTGAAACAACTAAGGGTCCATATAATGGAAGATATTTACTAAATTTCTTCGATGATGAATTTTATAAACAAATCGACTCAATTACGGTTAATGGTGTACAGTTTGAAAAGGAATCTGATGGAGCATTGTGGAAAGTTCCAATCAATATCACAACATTCAAATCGGGTAGCATCGGTTCTGTAACAAATACTGATGTTGTTATCAAACTTAAGAATGGTAAAACTTTAGATACTTTAGGTCTAGCATCAAAAAGAATTGATTTCACTACAGTATGGGTAAGAGGTGATGGAAAAGCCGATAAGGGTGGCTATGATAATGGATTTATTCTAAAAAATAATCCAAATGTTCCAACACTTCCAACGAATTCATCAACTGGAAATTCGGATTACTTGGGAACGGGTTTGAATGGTCTCACTACCGATGGAACTCAGTCTAAAGACGGTAATTTTTCTGGCGGTAATACAGGTAAGATGGTCACTTATGATGCACCAACAAAGACAATTAAGTCGATTGTATCTTTTAAGCCAGACCAGAATTTCTTGCAGGCTAATAGTGGATGGGTTCTTTATATTAATGAAGTAATACCACAGGAATTATTACAGTATATTGATACGGATAATGTACGACTTGGTGTATCTACTCCAACTGGAACATTTAAAACTTCTAGTCCTATCAAACTTGTGGTTGATCCTAATGGAAATGGTGTTATTTCTACAAAGGATACTCCAGAACTAAGTATCGTAGGTGGTGACTGGAGTAAGGTTGAGCAAGTAAGAAACACACTTGACGATAAAGTATTCTATGGCGCCTTAGGTCAAAGAAGATCTTACACAATCGAGTACAAGTTAAAGAGCAGTGTAACAAATCAACAGTTCGCAGAAGCATTAAATAACTATATTAATACGAATGGTAAACAATTAAACTTTGAATCTTGGTTAACTGCTGACTTCGTAGATTCCACAGGTGCATTTAAGGGAATCAGAAAACCAGATGGTGGCAAACCAAATAAGATTGTCCAAAATACATATACAAATGCATTCTTACAAGTGCTTGATACAGATAAGGATGGTTTATATGATTTCGTTGAGGATGAAATTGGCACAGATAAGTTTAATGTAGATACTGATGGTGATGGCGTACCAGATGGACAGGAATATCTAACAGATCATACTGATCCAAAGAATGCGAAATCTTATCTTGTAGTAAAACCTAACGTAACTACAACAAATATCGAAGCGAACAGTCCACAAACAATCGTAGGTACAGTTCCTAAGACAATTTATCCAAATCCTGCAAATACTAGTACAAATTTAACAGCTACTAATACAGATGCTGGTAACGTAATTGTAAAAGCATATAAGTATATTGCAGATAACACTGACTACACAACACAACCAGTTAAGGCACAGACAACTATTCCTTACTCTGATTTAACAGCTGGTAATTTCACGGTAAATATACCAGCCGGAACATTCAGTGATGGGGATAAAGTTATCCTTGTAGCATATTCTCCAGATGGAAATAATCCAATGGTATCTGATACAAAGGTAAACGTTGGTGCAATTAAAGTTACATTTGATACAAATGGTGGTAAGTGGTCAGATGGAACAGATACAGACAAAGTAGTAAATGCAGTAGGTGGTACAGCAACTCAGCCAGAAGAACCAACAAGAGATGGTTATCAATTCTTAGGTTGGGCTTCTAGTGCAACTGCGACTGCTGCAGAAGCAAATATCTTAACAAACATCACTGATGCAAAAGAAGTTTTCGCAGTATGGAAGGATGTTAAGGCACCTAAAATTACAACGATTTCTGATCAGACAGTTGTAGAGGGTAATCCAATTAGTGAGATTACAGTTACAACAAACAATCCTACTGCAACAGTTACAGTAAGCAATCTACCAAATGGTGTAACATACGATCCAACCACAAAGAAGATTACAGGAACACCTGCAATCACTGACTGGA
>CALEMV010000242.1 GCA_937910655.1 uncultured Solobacterium sp. | reverse complement strand
AAAAAGAGACGTACTCGCAAGAGAATCGGAATTTCGATATGTATATTATTATTTGCGGTGATTATTTTTAATTTTATTGAAAAGATGAATCGTCCTAAGGTTGATCCATTTTCTAACGTAACCATTGAATGCTCAGGTATTGATGGTAAAGGGAAATGTCAAATGAAATTAGGAGATACCAAAGATGATAAAGGAAAAATCGTTAATACAGGTAAAATCAAATACCAGATTTCTAAAACTGATGAATTCTCAAATGATGATACATTTACAGTGACAGCAGAAAGTGATACATATCAACTGACAGAAAAATCAAAGGTGTATACTGTTAGTGGTCTTGATGAATATCTGAAAAATGTAGATGAACTGAGTCAAGATAATATTGATTTATTTGTTTCAGAAGCTCTAGCAAAACAACCTGATGTTACTAAGAATTCATCTGGTGCTACATTTAACTCCATAAAAGCCAAAAAACTCATCGTTATGTCTAGTGACCAAAATAGTACAGTCTATGTGATTTCTGAAATTAACTATACGTTACAGGATGGTACAAATGTTTCGTATTATCTTTCTACATACTTTAAAAATGTAGTGCTTAGAAAGAACAGTAGTGGTGAATATTCTGTGGCTCATGGAGAATCGATGTATACTGGGAATATGATTAATCTAGTTGGTAGTAGATTCTTTACTGGATATGCAAGCCAAGAGGCAGCTGAAGCAGCAGCTAGAACAACACAAACACCAGATTCAGACTATTCCGCAATTGATATTAAGTAAACGTTATCCATGTGATAACGTTTTTTATACATACATGCATGTATAAAAAACGTTATCCCATGGATAACGTTTACTTGATATCTTTGGCTGCTTGTTCTCCCGCAAGTCTTCCAGATGTGTATGCAAATCCTAAAGTACCACCTTCAAAATCCACATACGCCTTCCCATACATTCCACCAGCATCTGCACCAGCAGCGTATAGACCTTTAATGACATTGAAGTCTCTGTCTAGTACTTGCATGTTTTCGTTGATACGAATACCACCTAAAGTGCCTAGATTTCTAGCAACATACTTCACAGCGTAGTATGGGCCTTCTTTCACCTCGACAAGACGATTTGTATTAGCAGCGTACGCATCATCATGTCCAGTCGCAATTGCTTGGTTGTATTGATTTACAGATGCTTGTAAAGTATTCGCATCCACATCCATTGCCTTCGCAAGTTCTTCAATTGTATTTCCTTTATATACAACCTTTGTGTCTAAAAGTTTATCTAATGTCGTCGTAAAGTCAATCGGTGTATGTTGTTGAGCATACATTGCGTCAGTGCTATTTGGTTCATTGAATTCCATATAGAATTGTTCATTGCCAACCCATGATGCATACTGATCCTCAATCACTGCTACACCACTTTGTGCAATCTTCTTAAGAATAGAACTATCAATGATAGCGTACTCATACTGTCCTGGTTGTTGGGCAATCTCCCCGCCATGTTCTGCGAATGAAGTAACCTTTGTTTCATCAGAATAACGTTGACCAAGTGAATTAACACGTAAGAATGGAAACATGGTAAATGTAGTCATTGAGAACCAATCTTCACCAAGTATTTGCGAAAGTTGGCCAATTTCTTCTGGCTTAAAAGTCTCCCAGAAATATTGTGTTACACCTAAACCAGATCTTCCTGCACCTAAGCTATAAGCCATATTGATACCATCACCTGTATTTTGTGCAACTTCACCTAAAGTATATTGATCACCAATATACTTTTCTAGCATCTCCTTATTACCACCATATCCACCAGTAGCGATAATAGCAGCCTTTGTATTAATTTTTAGTGTTGAGCCATCTTCCTTCTTGGCAAGCACTGCTTTTACACCATTTTCATCTTTTTGAATTTCATAAGCTGGCGTTAACCAACGTACTTCTCCTCCAGCATTTTCAAATTCTTGTACAAGTTTCTTCAGTGCAACACTACCACCTTCATTGTAGCCATGTAATGTTGCAGGCATACCTACATGGTTATATGCAGCACCTGAACCTGCATCAACTAAATTTAATTCCATATGATTATCTAATAACCAGTTAACTGTATTACCAGCTTCATCAATAATATGATCTACTAAAAGTGAATTCATATATCCATTAGAAGCTTTATAATATTGTTCATATAACCAGTTCTTATCTACTGTTTTGCCTTGTTCCTGTTGTAGGCGGCTATCAGCCGCAAACATACCACCAGCAAGTGTACTAGCACCCATAGGTGTTGCGGTCTTTTCTAGCAACATAACCTTCTTACCTTCTTGTGCTGCACGTAAGGCTGCCGCAGTACCTGCTGCACCTGCACCAATTACAACGATATCTGCTTCTACTTCTTCTACTTGATTATTTGTTGAGGCTGTCTTTTGCGTTAATTTATTCATATCTACACCAGAAGAGGATAACGCATCCTTAACTGCATCCAAAATACCTTGACTTGTAATTGTTGCACCACTGATTGTATCAATGGCCAAACTTTGTTCTTTTACAATACTTTGTGGAATCTTCTCT
>CALEMV010000241.1 GCA_937910655.1 uncultured Solobacterium sp. | reverse complement strand
TTATCCAAGTGTGATTCGTTCTACAGAACGTATGACATACGCAAATGTAAACAAAATTCTTGATGGCGATGAAAAACTTCAGGATGAATATAAGCATTTAGGAAATCTATTCTTTGATTTAAGAGATTGTGCTGATGCAATTCGTGCAAGTCGTACGGCGAAGGGTGCTATTGACTTTGATGGTACAGAAACAGTTGTAGAAGTTGATGAGAATGGTTATCCGATTGATGTACATGCACGCATAAGTGGTCATGCGGAAAGAATCATTGAAGACTGTATGATCGCAGCCAATGTGTCCGTGGCTAACTATATGAAGTGGTTAGATGTACCATCTATCTATCGTATTCATGAGTCTCCAACTGCAAAGAAGATGAAAGAATTCGTTCGTATCTCGGAAGGTATGGGACATAAACTGGTATTAGGTAAAACAGCAATTTATCCAAATGAATTGCAGAGATACTTAGCATCAGTGCACGATATTCCAGAATATCCAGTATTAAGTACTATGTTACTAAGATGCATGCAGAAGGCAAGATATGATGCTTCTTGCGTAGGACACTTTGGTCTTGCAGAAGATGAGTATCTACACTTCACATCACCAATTCGTCGTTACCCAGACTTGATTGTACATCGCATGTTACGCAAGTATTGTTTCCAAGCAAATGATAGCTTAGAGCAACGTGCAATTGATCTAGAAAAATGCAAAGAACAAGCTGAACATGCAAGCATTCGTGAAAGAAACAGTCAAGATGCGGAATACGCATGTGAAGATATGAAGATTGCTGAATACATGCATGAAAGAATTGGTAAGACTTACTCTGGTATTATTTCAAGTATCACGAACTTTGGAATGTATGTAAAACTAGAGAATACTGTAGAAGGTATGATTCGTGTTGCGGACTTAGATGATGACTATTATGAGTTTAATAAGGATCGTTTTGAACTTGTAGGTCAAAGACGTAAGAAGACATATCGTATCGGTATGCCAATCAACGTAAAGGTTATTGGTGCTAGTAAGGAAGCTGGAACAGTCGACTTTGAAATTGCAAAGAAACCATCTAGATTTGCATCTGGACGTGATCGTTTCTCTAATGATCGAGGTTCTAATCCAACGCGCAAGCCACGAGAAGATAGAAAATTTGGTGATAAGAAATTCTCCGATAGAAAGTTCTCTGATAAAAAATTCGGTGATAAGAAGTTTGGAGACAAGAAATTTGGAGATAAAAAGGATAGAAAATCTTTCTCATCTGATAAACGTGGAAAATTTGATGGATCTAAAACATCGCGTGCAAAACAAGGTGATAAGAAACCTTTCTTTAAAGGAAAATCAACCGGAAGGAAGATGACGCATGGCAGAAAAGACGCATGAAAAAACAGTAGCCCTAAATAGACGTGCTTCACACGACTATTTCCTTGAGGAGAAGTTCGAGTGTGGTATTGTGTTGACGGGCACAGAGATAAAATCAGTTAGACAGGGAAAGATTCAATTCCAAGATTCCTATATTTCTATTTATCGTGGAGAAGCTTGGATCAAAGGAATGCATATCTCTCCATACAAGTATGGAAATATCTTTAATGTTGATGAAACACGTGATCGAAAGCTATTATTACACAAGTTAGAAATATTCCGTTTACACCAAAAAGTAAAGCTAAAAGGTTATACTCTAATTCCTGTACGCATGTACTTAAAGGATGGAAGAGCCAAACTTGAAATTGCACTTGCGAAGGGTAAAGATCTGTATGACAAACGTGAAACAGAGAAATTACGTGACGCAAAACGTGCAATGGAAAAGGCATTAAAATTACATTAATCAAAAAGTCGGAATTCAAAATTGGATTTCGATTTTTTATACACTATACTCTAGTGTATTAATTCAGTGTATAATATCGTATAATTCAGATAGAAAACGGTAGTGGAGTATACGATATGAAGACAACGAAAGATAGTGTTTTTGAATATATACAGAAAGAACTAATGACAAATGATGCGTACAAGCAAGGCATTAACACCAATGTGATTGCACAGCACTTTGGTTTACAG
>CALEMV010000240.1 GCA_937910655.1 uncultured Solobacterium sp. | reverse complement strand
GAATTATCTACAGAGCAATCCGTGAGAAGTCAACTGATGTTGTAAAGCGTGCAATTCAAGCAATTGATTTTAATACACTACTTCTATTGATCGGATTATTCGTGGTTATTTCGGGTATAACAGAGGCTGGTGTGATTGATGCGATAGCCGAACTCTTTGTAAGACTGGGTGGTAGCTCTGTGTTTGTGATGTACACGATGATTGTTTTTGTCTCGGTAATCATCTCTGCCTTTGTGGATAATATCCCATATGTTGCGACAATGTTACCGGTGGTGCAGGGCATTGCAAACTCAATGGGTGTAGAACCATATGTTCTATACTTTGGATTATTAATTGGTGCAACACTTGGTGGTAACTTAACGCCGGTTGGTGCGAGCGCAAACATTGCGGCAATTGGTATTTTGAATAAAGAAGGATATAAAGTTTCTTCCAAAGACTTCTTCCGTATTGGTATTCCATTTACATTAATTGCAGTATTTTCTGGTTACATCATAACTTGGCTAATCTGGGGATAAATCGATAAAAGAGACTTCTTCTGTGGGAGAAGTCTCTTTTGTAAAATTATTTTATTTTTACCTTGCCAAATAGATATTTTCTTGCTATATTTATATAGCACTAATTTTAATGTGTATTGCGCCGATAGCTCAACTGGATAGAGCATTTGACTACGAATCAAAAGGTTGCGGGTTCGACTCCTGCTCGGCGCGCCATTTAAAAAAAGCCCGCTAGAAGCGGTTTTTTTATTAGGATATTTATGCTATCAAATGAGGGAGGACAAAAATATGAGTGATTTTGAAAGCAAAATTAGTTCAGCTGTCCGTGAGGCAGTGAAGCAAGTGTACGATATTGACGCAGATGATTCAATATTGATTGTTGAAACCCCACGTGATCCAAAGATGGGAGACTATTCAACTAGTGTAGCTATGCGCCTTTCCCGAACATTGCATAAGAGTCCATTAGATATTGCCGGACCTATCGTTGAAAAGTTAAAGGAAATCTACACAGAAGCTTCTTCTATTGAAGTTGTAAAGCCAGGTTTTATCAACTTCCGTTTGAAGAAGGATGCTTTGGCTGAAGTGATTAATACTGTTATCAACGCAGGTGATGATTATGGTAAGAATAACACTGGTGCAGGTGTGAATGTATTGGTTGAGTGGGTATCCGCTAACCCTACAGGTGACTTACACTGTGGACATGCTCGTAACGCAGCTTGGGGTGACTGTATCTCACGTCTTTACGAAGCAAGTGGTTATAACAACTATAGAGAGTTCTATGTAAACGATGCTGGTAACCAGATTGTAATGTTAGGTGAATCCTTAATTTCTCGTTACTTTGAACACTTTGGGAAAGAATATCCACTTCCAGAAGATGGATATCATGCACAGGATATTATTGACATTGCAAATCAGATTGCTGAAAAAGATGGTGATAAGTGGTTGAATGCTGATCCTGCAGAACGTCTTGAATACTTCAAGAAGACTGGTGTTGAACTAGAATTAAAGAAGATTGAAGATGATTTAAAACTATACCGTTGTGATTTCCAAAACTTCCAGCACGAAACATTCTTCTATGAAAACAATCGTAAGCGTATTAACGATTGCTTAGCGAAGATGGCTGATATGGGCCTGACTTATGAAAAAGATGGTGCTCTATGGTTTAAGAGTACTGAATATGGCGATGATAAGGACCGTGTATTACGTAAGAGCGATGGAACATTGTCTTACTTAACACCAGATATCGCTAACCACATCTATAAGATTGAAAGAGGCTATGACCACTTAATCAACTTATGGGGTGCTGACCACCATTCTTACGTAACACGTATGCAGTCTGCTTTAACTGCTTTAGGTTACCCAGATGTACTTAAGGTTGATATCATCCAGATGGTACGTATGGTTGAGGATGGTAAGGAAGTGAAGATGTCCAAGCGTACAGGTAACGCAATTACAATTCGTGAACTTTGCGAAGACGTAGGTGTTGACGCTGCTCGTTGGTTCTTCGTTTCTAAGGACGTTGCGACTCATATGGATTTCGATATGAAGTTAGCTCGTTCTAAGGACAACAACAACCCTGTATTCTATGCACAGTATGCATATTCCCGTATGCATTCCATTATGAACAATCCTAAGATTCCTGCATTCACACAGGTAGCTACTTATGATCGTCTCAGTGATGAGAAGGAATTACAGTTGATGAAGCTCATCAGCGAATTCCCAATCGAAGTTGCAAATGCAGCAGCAAGCAGAAAGCCAAACAAGATTACTGAATACATCATTTCTCTTGTAAAGGTTTACCATAGTTACTACAACAGTTCACGTGTAAATAACCCAGAAGATCCTGAGTTAACAAACCAACGTTTAGGCTTAGTGAAGGCTACAATGATTACATTGAAGAACGCTCTAAACCTTGTTGGTGTAGAAGCACCTGAATCAATGTAATTCCACAATAAGAACGATAAACAGTGCCCCTATAGTGATATAGGGGTTTTTCTTGTGAATTTTAGGCATTTCTTGACAAAAAGCAATGAGATGATGTTTACAAAAAAATACAAAATTTTAGGCATTATGTTTCCAATTATAGAAAAAAATATGTATACAATAATAGTATAGATTTGAAACCGGTTACATATCATGCGCGCGATATGTAGCCCAAATGAAAAGACAATAGGAGGAAAGCAAATGTCTAATATTCATGTAACGAGTGAAATTAAAACACTCAAAAAGGTTTTATTACACAGGCCAGGAGAAGAATTATTAAATCTTACACCTGATACATTAGGGGAATTATTATTTGATGATATTCCTGATCTTTATGAAGCACAGGTTGAACATGACCGTTTTGCAAAGATCTTACGCGACAATGGCGTAGAAGTTGTTTATCTAGAAGACTTAATGGCTGAAACTTTAGATGCTCACCCAGAAATTAAGGAACAGTTCCTTGATCAGTGGTTAGTTGAATCAGGTGTTCATACAGCTGAATATCATAAGATCATTAAGGATTACTTAGCTAAGTTTACAAACAATAAGGAATTAGTTCTAAAGACTATGGCTGGTATCACATTCAGAGAAATTGGTGAGATCCACACAAACTTCTTAGTTGACCGTCTTGAATCTAACTCTCACTTATTAGTAAACCCAATGCCAAACCTATACTTTACACGCGACCCATTCGCTTCTGTAGGTAATGGTGCAGTTATTAACAGAATGTATTCTGTAACAAGAAACCGTGAAACAATCTATGCAGATTACATCTTTAGATTCCATCCAGAATATGCTGGAAATGTTCCAGACTTATATGGACGTAATAACCACTTCCATATTGAAGGTGGAGACGTATTAAACGTTAATGAAAAACTCTTATTCATCGGTATTTCACAGAGAACACAGGCTGAAGCTATTCAGGACTTAGCTATGAAGATGTTCTATGAAAACGAAGGAAATAAGATTGAGACAATTTTAGCTTTCAATATTCCTAATTCACGTGCATTCATGCACTTAGATACAGTATTTACACAAATTGATACTGATGCATTTACAATTCACCCAGGTATCATGGGAACATTACAGGTATTTGCATTAACAGCTGATCGTGCAAATCATGATGTTCATATCGAAGAACATACAGGTAAGTTAGAAGATATTCTTGCTAAGTTCATGGGCTTAGATAAGGTTCGTTTATTCCCTTGCGGAGCTGGCGACCCATTAGCTGCTGAACGTGAACAGTGGAACGATGGTTCTAATACATTAACAATCGCTCCTGGTAAGATTATCGTTTACAAGCGTAACTATGTTACAAACCAATATCTAAAGGATAATGGATTTGAAGTATTAGAATTAGAAGCATCCAACTTATGCGTAGGACGTGGCGGACCAAGATGTATGTCCATGCCATTAGTTCGTGAAGACTAGGTTTAAAAATTAAATAACCATATAAATAGAAAAAATATTAAGAAAAGGAGCTATTATGGGCGTAAATGTTAGAGGAAGAAGTTTTTTGACACTATTAGATTTTACATCAGAAGAAATCAGATATTTCTTGGAATTATCTGCTGAATTCAAGAGATTAAAGGCTAACGGTGTTGACCACAGTTATTTAAAGGGCAAGCAGGTTGTGCTCTTGTTCGAAAAGACATCTACAAGAACACGTTGTGCATTCGAAGTTGGTGCACGTGACTTAGGTATGGGTGTTACATTCCTAGATTCTGGATCATCACAGATGGGTAAGAAGGAATCATTGGAAGATACAGCTAAGGTATTAGGTCGTATGTACGATGGTATCGAATACCGTGGATTCAAGCAGGAAGTAGTTGAAGAACTTGCTAAGTATTCTGGTGTTCCTGTATGGAATGGTTTAACAGACTTATATCACCCAACACAGATGTTGGCTGATATCTTAACAGTTAAGGAAGAATTCGGCGATGTTAGAGGCCGTAAGTTAACATTCTTCGGTGATGCTCGTAATAACGTTGCTAACTCATTGATGATTGTTTGTGCTAAGTTAGGTATGCACTTCTGCGCATGCGGACCTAAGGAATTAATGCCTTCTGATGAACTTGTTGCTAAGTGCAGAGAAGTAGCTAGCAAGACAGGTGCTGAAATCGAATTAACAGATGATATCAAGATCGGTGCTAAGGATGCAGACGTTCTTTACACAGATATTTGGTTATCAATGGGTGAGCCAGAAGAATTATGGGAGCCAAGAATCAAGCTCTTACGTCCTTACCAGGTTAATAAGGAATTGATGGCTATGGCTAAGCCAACTGCTATCTTCTTACACTGCTTACCATCATTCCATGATCGTAACACAACAGTTGGTGAGAACATTTACCAGAAGTATGGCTTAGAGGCTATGGAAGTTACAGATGATGTATTCTTAGGCACACAAGCTAGACAATTTGATGAGGCAGAGAACCGCATGCATACAATTAAGGCTGTTATGTATGCAACTCTGAAGTAATCACATGGCAAAGCGTATAGTAGTAGCTCTTGGGGGTAATGCTTTAGGCAATACCCCTGAAGAGCAGCTTGAATTAGTTCGTCATACTGCTAAGACTATTGTTGATTTAGCACAGGACGGCTATGAAGTAATTGTTGGTCATGGTAATGGACCACAGGTTGGAATGATTAACCTAGCAATGGAATTCTCATGCACAAAGGGTGGCAATACTCCTTATATGCCATTCCCAGAATGTGGTGCGATGTCCCAAGGCTATATCGGTTATCATTTACAACAAGCTATTCAGCATGAATTAAAGACTCGTGGCGTTGACAAGGAATGTGCAGCTATTGTTACACAGGTCGTTGTTGATGCAAACGATCCAGGATTTGCTAAACCTACAAAACCAGTAGGAAGCTTCTATACTAAGGAAGAAGCAGATAAGATTGCTGCCGAAAAGGGCTTTACATTTGTAGAAGATGCAGGACGTGGATATCGTCGTGTTGTACCTTCACCAATTCCACAACGTATCGTTGAATTAAAGGTTGTTGAACAACTTGTTAAGGCTGGCGACATCGTTATTACAGTTGGTGGCGGAGGAATCCCTGTAGTTGAAACAGAGCAAGGATTAAAGGGAGTTGCAGCTGTTATCGATAAGGACCGTTCCAGTGCATTACTAGCACAGTCCATTGGCGCAGATATGTTGATTATCTTAACTGCAGTCGACAGAGTATGCATCAACTATAACAAGCCTGATCAAAAGGAACTTCCAACAATGACATTGGAAGAAGCAGAGAAGTATATCGAAGAGAAGCAATTTGCTCCTGGAAGTATGCTTCCAAAGGTTCAATCATGCATGGAATTTGTTAAGAATAACACACATGGTGGAACTGCATTAATTACATCATTACAAAAAGCAAAAGTTGCTTTACAAGGTGAAACAGGCACCATTATTACTAAATAATTAGAAGGGGGGATAGTATGTCTGTGAAAGCCAAGAAACGCTCATTAACAGCGTTTACGATTTTATTTATCATTTTAGCAGTACTTTGTGTAATTTCTGTATTATTAAATGGACAACCAATTAGCGATAGCTTAATCAGTGGTTTAAACCCTGAGAAGTATGGCGAATTAGTTGACATGGTTGCTAACGGCAAAACCGTTACGGTTGTCGGTGCAAAGTTTAGTGATTTCTTCATGGCATTCCCAAGAGGATTTGTGGATGCTGCTGACCTGATCGTATTTATTATGGCTATCGGTGGATTCATCGGTGTTGTAATGAAGACTGGTGCTCTTGAAGCTGGTGTTTATCACTTAGTTAAGAAGATGCACGGTAAGGAAGAAATCCTAATCGTTATCTTAATGATCTTATTCTCTATTGGTGGTTCCACATATGGAATGGCTGAAGAGACAATCGGTTTCTACGCTTTAATTACTACAGCATTAGTAGCAGCTGGCTTCGATACAATGGTAGCAGTTGCAACTGTATTGCTTGGTGCAGGATGTGGTGTATTAGGTTCAACAATTAACCCATTTGCTACTGGTGCAGCTATGGCTGCATTGCAGAGTGTTAACGTTCCTTATGACAACACATTAGTTATGATTCTTGGTTTTGCATTGTGGTTTACATCACTTGCAATCGCTATTTTCTTTGTATTAGCATACGCTAAGAAGGTTAAGGCTGATAAAGGCTCAACAATTCTTTCTCTACAAGAGCAGGAAGATATGCGTGAACACTTTACAAAGGATGATGGCGACAAGTTAGAATTTACTGGCAAGCATAAGGCTGTATTAGTTGTATTCGCAATTTCATTTGCAGTTATGATTATCAGTTTGATTTCCTATATAGATATTATCTATAAAGGTAATGAAGAAGCTTATTTAGCAGCATTCGGATGGACTTCAGTCTTAACAGGTTTACCTTTAGGTCAATGGTACTTCTCTGAATTGGCAGCTTGGTTTACATTCTCGAGTGTTCTTATCGCTATCATGGCTAGAATGTCTGAAAGAGAATTTATTGATACATTCTTAGACGGTGCTAAAGATCTATTGTCAGTAGCTATCGTTATCGCAGTTGCTCGTGGTATTACAGTCGTTATGAAGTCTACTCATATGGACTTCTGGATCTTGGACAAGGCAGCAGGTATGTTGATGGGTGTTCCAGGATTCGTATTCGCTCCTCTATCATATGTAATTTACTTAGTATTGAGTTTCTTAGTTCCTTCAACATCTGGACTTGCTGGATTCTCAATGCCAGTAATGGGTGGTTTAGCAAATACATTAGGATTCAACGCTTCAATTATGATCAATATCTTCTGCGCTGGTTGCGGATTAATCAACCTCTTCACACCAACATCTGGTGTAGTAATGGGTGGTCTAGGTGCAGCTAAGGTTGAACTAAAGACATACATGAAGTGGGGTATGAAGTTATTTGTAGCGATTGCTATCGCAAATATCGTTGTTCTATCATTAGCAATGATGTTAATCAAATAATTAAAACTCAAATATGTTTGGATAGAGTTCCGGCTGTGTGAGAGCACGGTCGGAACTTTCCGCTTTTATTCAAATATGCTATGATATGTGCAACAGAGGTACAAAATATATGACAAAGACAGCAACGATTCAAGATAGCTGGACGTCGGAAACTAATCCCATCTCATTTTGCTCATTTGACTTTGAAGCAATTGAGAAGCCAACCAAAGCTTTGATGCATCAGGCTGCCCGTTTTATGTACTTTAATAAAGGTGTTGGTAAGATCAAAGTAGATGGCGTAGAGTATGATATAAAGCCTCATACACTATGTGCGATTACACCTTGGAAAATTACAGATATTATTGACGTAAGAGATACCTTACACCTAAATTTAGTTGTTTATGATTATCAGTTTATTAACACAATGCTCAAGGTAACACCAGGATTGGAAGAAGAAAGTGTAGACCTTCTAAATTTCCTTGCGGTAGAGCCAGTAGTGTATTTAAACGAGGAACAGACAAAGTATGTAGATGGAATCATGTCTCATTTGCAAAATGAACTTGGCGTTGATTCCGCATTAGTCAGGCAACCTACAAAACCATTATCCTTTCTTTATTCGCTCGTTAAGATCATTGAATTAATGGTGGCGTATCGCCGCTACTTTAAAGCAAGTGAAGAAGTGGTAAACGAAGAAAATGCATCAGTTATGCAGAATTCAATATTGAGTTATATTTATTCCCATTCTTCAGAACGTTTAACACTTGAAAAAGTTGCGGAAGTATTCTTTATATCAGAATCAACATTATCGAAGAAGTTAACTGATTTAACAGGTACTACATTTACAAAATTGTTAAATAATATTCGTATTGAGAAAACATCAGATTATTTAATTTATACGGATATGACACTTGAAGAAATCGCCATTCTACTTGGTTTTGCGGATGCTTCGCATCTATCAAAGCACTTTGTTGAAAAGGTAGGTATTACACCAAACAAATACCGTAAGATCTATAGCAAAGTAAAATCTGGATATAATCGCGCTGATAAGAACGTTGCCTTTGAAGTAACTAACTATCTCTACAAGCACTATGATACAGAGAAGTTACTTGCAAGTACGATGGCTGAGAAATACGGTGTAAGTGTCTCAGAATTAAATCGCTCATTACTCTATTATTCTGAGAAGAACTTTGAAACCTTATTGAATTTCATTCGTATTAATAAAGCTAGTGAGTTATTGATTTCTACAACATATTCTGTCTTAGATATTGCGGTAGCTGTAGGTTATAACAATATTAAGACATTCAATCTTAACTTTTACAAATTCAAAGCCATGACACCAACAGAGTTCCGTACAGGAATTACACTGCAAAAAGTGGACCGTTCTGAGAGTGGCTTTACAGGATAACTATAATTAGAAAGTTGGGTAAATAATGAAACCATTCTATGTGACAGGGCATATGAATCCTGATTGTGATGCAATCGTATCCGCAATCGCGTATGCTCATCTGAAACAACAGCTAGGGCAGGATGCTATCGCATGTGCTTTAGGCAAGGCAAAGAGTGAAACACAGTATTTATTACAGAAGTTTGGTTTTGAACATCCTAAGCTAATCCATACAGCTAGATGTATGTTATCGGAGATAGAGAAGGATGATCCATTACTTGCTGGCCCAGATTTAACAATGAAAGAAGCATTAGACCTTATTTTATCTCGTAAAAATAAAGGTATTTTCATCGTTGATGAAAAAGAAAGACTTTTAGGATTGTTATCTGTTTCTGACTTAACAAAGCTTTGGGCGGAAAGTGGAAAGTCTTTGAAAGACTTGATAAGTACAGCCACATTAACCAATATCGCAAGAGTATTGAAAGGTAAGTATTATTGTGAATCAAAACAGTATCATCCAAGTGGTATTGTACAGATTATGCCTTCCATGTCTGATAAGCCAGAAGTATATAAGAATTCTATTGTAATTGTACGTAATAATCCGGACATTCAAAGATTTGTAATCGAAGCTGGTGCAGCACTCGTAGTTGTATCTGGTGAAGATTGGATTGATGCAGTTACTTTATCCTATGCAAAAGAAAAGGGTGTATCCATGTTGCATACGGATTACTCCGTTATTGAATGTTCACGTTTGATTTATCAAACACCATCTGTCAAATCAGTTATGACAACAGATGTAATGACATTCCAAGAAACAGAGTATGTTGATGAGGTAAGTGATCATATTGCTAAGACGCGGTATCGTACATATCCAGTACTAGATAAAGAGGGTAGGGTTGTAGGTGCTATCTCCCGCTATCACTTATTTCATTATGAAAAGAAAAAGTTTATTTTAGTTGATCATAATGAAGCAATGCAATCCGTACGTGATTTAGAGTTTGGTGAGGTAGTTGAGATTGTAGACCACCATCGTATGGGTGGTATTGAAACAGTGACACCAATCAATATCGTCGCACGTACGGTAGGAAGTACTGCTGCAATCATTACAGGCTTATATAAGTCATCTCATATTAAGTTACCAAAGAATCTAGCAGGTATTCTTCTTGGTGCTGCTATTAACGATACGATGTGCTTGCAGTCACCAACTACGACGCCATTCGATCATGAAATGGTGAAGTACTTGGAAGAAGTGTCTGGTACAAAAGCAGCTGACTTGTATCAAGAGATGCTAAATGCCTCTGATTCTGTTACAAATAAGACAGATGTGGAATTGCTCTATAATGACTTCAAAGAGTTTAGAATTAGTGGTACAAGAATTGCGATTGCACAAGTACAATGCAAGAAAGATGATTACTTTGCAATCAAAGATCACTTCCATGCATTCATGGAGGAGACAGCAGAAGCACAACATTATGATTTAGTATTAACACTATTTACTGATCCTATGGGATCAGGCTCTTACTTCCTAGCAGCGGGTAAGAAGTCTAGTATCGTTACAGAAGCTTTTGGTGATCTTCTCAACAAAGATCATTTTGGAAAGGGTATTGTATCTCGCAAGAAGCAAGTACTCCCTATTATTATCGATACTTTAAAGTGATATACTAATACCATAGAGGTGATATGCATGAAGAAATTTATCGTTGATGAAGGATTTTGGGAGATTTTTCCAGAAGCGAGTATTGCAGTATTAGCTGTAAAGAATGTTCAGGAGTCCATTCATTTAGATGATGAAAAGGCAGCTGAAATCAAAGCGTTATTAGATAGTGCAAATGAAGGTGCTAAGAAGTACTTAACTAGTGATATTATTTCTGAAAATGCAGTGGTAAAGACATGGCGTGAGGCATATTCTAAATTCCCTACAAAGAAGGGTGCTCGTTGTTCTATCGAAGCGTTATTAAAGCGTGTACTGCATGGAACTCCAGTTGGCTCTATCGCTCCAACAGTAGATATTACAAATGCAATTTCATTGAAGTATGCATTCCCAATCGGTGCAGAGAATATGGAGGCTTTTAAGGGCGATTTACACTTAGGTATTATGAAAGGTGGAGAAGACTTCTGGCCAATTGGTTCAGATAAACCAGAGCCACCACTTGCTGGAGAAATCGCATACTATGATGAGGAAGGTGTTATCTGCCGTTGCTGGAACTGGCGTGATGGAAAGCGTACAGAAGTCACAGATGATACTACTGTTGAGTTTATCGCAATGGAATGCGTAGAACCAAACCGTGTAGGAGAGTTACAAGAAGCAGTTGATGAACTTGCAAGTCTTTTAACACAGTATGTGGGTGCAGAAGTTATTAACAAACAGATTATCAATATTCATACAAAGGAAACAATGATTCAAGAATAAATATACAATGCGACTCATTAAATTGAGTCGCATTTTTATGAGTATAAGAAAAGAGATGATAAGAATTTATCATCTCTAATAAGAAATAGATTTAAGCGATTGTTATTTAGACATAGCTTCAGACCAGATTTCATTTAACTTGTCAATCTGTTCATCTGTTACAGAGTAAACTACAACATCTCCACCTAACTTTTGAACTTTCATGTAGCCATTGTAGTAAAGAGTAACGTTATATGTACCTTCCTTGTCAGCTACTTCAACACCGAATGCTGTATCCTTTTGATTGAAAGAAACCTTGTCTTTAACAACTTTTGTTGAAAGTGTCTTTAATTCATCGGCAATTGCGTTAACTACATCCTTCTG
>CALEMV010000239.1 GCA_937910655.1 uncultured Solobacterium sp. | reverse complement strand
ATCATCAAAGAAAATATTTTTACATATTTTAATCTTTTAAATGTCATACTTTTTATATTTGTATTTACGACCGGTAAATATCAAAATGCGATGTTTATGGGTGCAGTCATAACAAATGCACTCATCGGTATGATTCAAGAGATACGCGCAAAAAAACTATTGGATCAGATAAGGATTCTCACAACCACGAAAGTAAATGCTTATCGTGATGATGCATGGATTGAAATTTCTGTTGATGAGATTGTACAAGATGATGTATTAGGTTTACAAGCAGGGATTCAGGTACCAATTGATGGTGTAATTACTGAAGGTAGTCTAGAAATTAATGAGAGTCTTTTGACTGGTGAATCTGATACAGTTTATAAAAAAGCTGGAGATGTTGTTTATAGTGGGACAATTGTGCTAAGTGGAGATGCGGAAGTATCTGTAACTAAAGTGGGGCATGAACGTCAAACTGAAAAGATTTTGGAAGGCTCAAAGATATCTGGGTTTCAGAAGAGTGCATTACAGAAAGATTTGCAGAAACTGATTAAGATTGTATCTGTCCTAATTGTTCCTGTTGCATTGATACTTGTGGGAATGCAGATGGGAGTAAAAGGGGTAGGATATTCGGCTATCGTATTAAATACATCAGCCGCAATCATCGGTATGATTCCAGAAGGCTTAGTTGTACTAACAAGTGTTGCCCTGGCGGTTTCTACGATGCGTTTATTAAAATTAAAGGCACTTGTGCAGGAACTATATTCAGTTGAAGGTCTTGCAAGAGTTGATGTGGTATGTCTTGATAAAACAGGAACACTAACGCAAGGAGATATGCAAGTTGATCATATTGAGATTGTCAGTGATATTTCTGAGTTGAATCTACATGCATATATGCATGCATACTTAGAGATAGAAAAACATCCAAACCCTACTGCAAAAGCTCTGATTGAGTATTTTAAGAGTGATACAAAAATCCAAGTAGATGATTTTCAACCGTTTGCAAGTGAGCGCAAATATACAAGTGCTTCTTTGCATAATATAGGAACTCTATATGTTGGTGCCTTTGAATTTATCTTTGACAAAGAAGATACAGTCTATCAGAAATATCACGATACGGTTTCTAAAGGAGAACTGCGTACGATTGCGATAGCACTTGCAAAAGAAGACAATCAAAAAGAACTGGTAGGCTTGGTATATATACGTGATGTGATGCGACCAAATGTGAATGAAACACTAGCCTATCTTTCTAAACAAGGTGTTGTAATCAAAATTATCTCTGGTGATTATCCAAATACAGTTTCTTCAATCGCACGAAAAGCAGGGGTACCAGATGCAGATAAGTATATTGATTTATCTGTTGGTGAAATTGATTATAATCAAGTGGTCGAAGAATATACTGTTTTTGGAAGAGTGCTTCCGAAACAAAAGAAAAAACTACTGATAGCGCTACAGCGTAAACATGTTGTAGCCATGGTAGGGGATGGCGTAAATGATGTTCCTGCATTACGACAAGCAGATGTATCAATTGCTATGCTTGCAGGTTCATCGGCTGCGAAAGATATTTCTGATATTGTTTTATTAGAAAATGATTTTAATGTTGTACCTTCGATTGTCTGTGAAGGAAGAAGGGTAATCAATAATATCTCTAGAGCATCGTCGATGTAT
>CALEMV010000238.1 GCA_937910655.1 uncultured Solobacterium sp. | reverse complement strand
CTTAACGGGTAAGTCTAAGGCACCGGAAGTAAAAAATGGTGTTGGCACGATCAATAAGACACAAATTCTAGGTGGAAATTCCTTTACGGTATCAGGACGTATCGATGATGCCAACTGGGACTGGAATCCACTTCAAGAGCCTGAGATTTATGTGATTATGCCGGAAGGTTTTACATATTCGAATCTACAAGTTACTGAAGGAACGTTAAGTGCACCAACTTATGTAGGTGAGTTTGAAAAAGATGGTGATAAGATCAAGGTTTGGAAATATTCCATCGACATTGGCCAAGAGACAAGAGGTCAATACCAACCTAACTTTACTAGTAAGAATATGACGGTGAAGTTTGATGTTCATGCGGATAAGACCGTCAAGGTTGCGACTTACCATATCAATGATTTCTTAGGTATTACGACGAAGGACTACGACGCGATTGGTGCAGTCATCAAACCTGAAAAATGGGACCGCAGTAACTGGAATACTGACAAATATACAACTGTATTTGGCACGTCGGTTAACTCTGGTAAAACGATGGTTTCCCTATCTGAAAGTACTGGTGTAAAAGTAAATCAAGCTGCAGAGGTAAACGCACATTCTTCCTTAATCGATAAGGATACAGGTGCTGAGCTTATCTATGATAATACTTCTGCGACAACAAAAGAAAATACCACAGTTGTACTAGGGAAAGGTGATACGACAACGATGCGTATCAAACTTAGAAATAATAGTGGACAGCCAATTAACTATGCAAATGTATTTATTCCGTTACTGAATGAGAATTTAGACTTTGGTCCTTCATTTATGCCGGAAGGTGCAACACAGCTACCGCTAAAACTAGAACGTGTGGAAGCGACACCTAACTTTGAAGTGAAATACATCAAGTTAAGACCAGGGAAAACTTATGCACTCAATCATGCTCCACAGCCAAGTGATTACGATATCGTTACAAATCCAGCAGATGCCAATATGGTGATGCTTGTAGCGAGAACAACTGTAAGTGATGGAGATGGCGGCAGAATTGAAGTTACATATAAAGCTAAAAATGACCTATCGATGTCTTATAACAATAAGGTGGATGTTATTACGCCAGTGTTAGATTATGACATTAATGGTAACCGTGCGACATTAACACTTGAACCTGCGGCGATGACCTATCATGGTTCTTCAATCAAAGTCACAAAAGAATGGAAGAATTATGATGGAACAGGATTAACTGCTCCAGTAAGTGAAGTAGAAGTGGAGTTGTATCGTGATGGAACATTCGTAGAAAAGAAGAAGATTACAGCTGCCAATCACTGGAAAGTATCCTTCGATAACATCGATATCGTAAACCCAGCTACGGGTGCAAACTATCAATATTCAATCAAAGAAGTTGGAGTAGATAGTTCTAATAAGATTCAGATTGATAATGCTTGGTATAGTGCGATTGTAACAGGTGATGTAGACCAAGGATTTACAGTCACAAATAAAAAGTCTTTAAATGTTACACCGCTAGTTCCATCAACCATCACAAAGACGATAACAAAGGAATGGGTTAATCTTACACAGGCAGAAATTGATACATTATCTACAACAATTGCCCTATATAAGAATGGAAATAAAGTCCAAGAAGTAACTGTTGATAAAAACAATCACTTTACAGCAACATTCTCTAACTTACCAGTAACTGATACAATTACATCTACCGCAAATGTTTACACGGTAAAAGAACTTGATGGTGATGGTAATGCGGTAGAAGAGGGAAATTCAATCACAATTGATAGCAGAGACTTTATAGTCCACTATGATGGTACAAAGATTGTCAATACTTATGTACCAAAACCTGTATTGGTTGATCCTCCAGTCAAGAAGATTGTAGAAGGAAATCCAACGAACGCATCCACATTCCAATTTGAGATGAAGGCAATCAATCCAACAGATCCAATGCCAAATGGCAGTGTAAATGGTGTAAAACTAGCTACGGTAATTGGAAGTGGTGAAGTTGAATTCGGTACTTTTGAAATTACACAGGCAGGTACGTATCAGTATGTGATTCGTGAAATCGATGATGGTATCGCAAATTATACCTATGATACAACTCTCTATACAATCACATTTGATGTAAGAGACATTGCTGGACAGCTTGTGGCTGATACTCATGTTGAGAAGGCGGACGGTACAGTCGCAAATGAAGCTGTATTTACAAATATTTATAAAACACCAGTAGCAACGCCAAAGACAGGTGATAATTCTCATTTACCAATTTATATTGGTGCGATTATTATCGCTCTTGTAGGATTTGGCTTTGCGTTTATAAAGAGAATCCGATCAAATAAGCAATCATAAAATGTATTCGGTTGATAGGCAAAACTATCAACCTTTTTTTGTGGAAAGGAAAAAACTTATGTGAATATTAGAGTAGAGGTGAGATGATGAAATGTCCACGTTGTGGAAATGCTCGTAAATCATACTTTTACAAAGGGAGTCATGGATATTATTGTAGAAAATGTATTGGGTTTGGAAGACTGCTATTAGAAGAGGAAGAGATGGCTGGAAAGCTTCAAGATATACACGCTGATTGTAGTGAATATACCATGCAGTATCCCTTAACAAAATTTCAAGAAGCGGTGTCGAAAGAGTGTCAGATGTACATACGTACACAGGATGTATTACTAGAATGTGTTTGTGGTGCAGGTAAAACAGAAATGGTGCTTGCTAGTATTGCGGATGCGTTAAACGAGAATCGAAAAGTTTGCTTTGCGATTGCGAGAAGACAAGTGGTATTAGAACTATCAGAAAGACTGCAAATCTATTTCAAAAAAGCAAAGATTGTTGCGGTATGTAGTGGCCATACAGATGTACTTGATGGAGATTTAATCGTGTGCACTACCCACCAGTTATATCGCTACCAAGGCCAATTTTCATTACTGATATTAGATGAACCAGATGCTTTCCCATATCGTGGAGATGAGGTATTACATGGTATTGCACAACATGCGTGCATAGGCCATGTCATCTACCTAACAGCGACACCGGATAGTTACTTGTTAAGTAAAGTGAAAGAAGGAACAATGCGTCATATCGTGTTAAATAAAAGACCACATGGGCACGATTTACCAGTACCAAGACTTTTTATTTATCCATCGATAATATTGTTTTATGTATTGTTACGATGGATAAACGAACATGCATGCAATCCTAGAATTATCTTTGTGCCAACGATAAAAACGGCAAAGAGATTCGGATATATTCTTAGTACATTAATGAAGTGTTATGTATGCACAAGCGAAAGTGAAAATCGAGATACTATCATCCATGAGTTTAAACAAGAAACAAATGGCATCATGATTGCGACGACAGTACTTGAAAGAGGTGTCACAATTCCAAAAGCAGATATCTGTGTATGGCATGCGAATCACTCTGTATTTGATGAGGCTGGTTTAATTCAAATGGCTGGTAGAGCAGGAAGAAGCTTTACATCACCAGAAGGAGATGTGCTGTTTTTATGCAGTGAAAAGACAGAACTTGTACAATTTTGCAAAGAAAAGATTGAGCAGGCAAATCACGTATGTATTGTTTAATGTGTGGAATGGAAAAAGG
>CALEMV010000237.1 GCA_937910655.1 uncultured Solobacterium sp. | reverse complement strand
TTGTAAACTTCACAGCGTTTTGTGCTTCATCAGTCTGTGTGAATACAACCTTACCATCCTTATCTAAAGCAACTACACCATATGTAGAGCTAGCCTTAGCTTCACCACTCTTTTCAGCACTAGCATCCTTACCAGAAACTTGAGTCAAGATTGCAGAGCCTACAGAAGCTACATCCTTCACTTCAACAGCGTTCTTAGCCGCCTTATCTAAAGCCTGTTGGAAACCAGTAACACTGATTGTGCATCCTGTCATAAGGTCCTTATCAGCAGTAACCGTATGCTTTTCATCCTTTTGTGTTGTAGGCATAGTTAATACTTCTTCAACTGTCTTACCAACAGCCCACTTCTCTAAAGCTTCAACCTGCTCATACCATTCCTTCTTAATAGAAGACTTGTCCTTCATTCCATACTTATCACCTAATGCCTTCTTAGATGTAGAAGTAGTATTGTCAGAAGTAACGTGACCAGTCGCATCATAAGTAACTTTATCCTGTGCTACGTCAAAGTATACATACTTGATTACATTACCTTCTAATACAACTGACGCAAATGTTGTATCGAATTGTGCTGCTGTATCAGAACCTTCCTTTGCTTTATTAGATACACTCGTAACAGAACCTGTACCAACCATTACAGTAGCAGCTGTTTCTTCCTTTGTAGAAGTCGTATTTGTGGAAGACTTCTTGGATCCTCCAGCTGTGCAACCTGCCAGCATTGCAACAGCACATAAAGTTGTTAGAATCTTTTTCATTTTCAAATTTCCCTCCATCTAACTTAAGTCTGCTTATTGATAATAACTATCAATATCTAGTTAGTCAATACAAAAATGATAATTTTTTCACAAAAATATAAAATTGTATAGTATCTATATTTATTTAACCAATTTCATAAGAAAACCGGTAGACTCTTCTACCGGCATGCATGTGAATTACTATCATTTATCACAAGTAAATTTAGTTGTTTTAATCAATCTATAGTAACGCTGTCGCAATAGGATAACCAATTAGCGTAGAGATTACTACAGCTATAAACATAACAATGAATCCATATACCATCATCTGCTTCGTGTTTGTCCAACCGCTCGACACCGCTATCGCTACACAAGGCATTGCTGGAGGTGTCGCAAAAGCAAATGCAGACATCATTCCAACGTTTACAATCAGTGCTGCTACGTTCACTGTTGTGATATTTGTAGTTACCGCAAGAGCAGCGGCAGACACAACCGTAGCAGTTACCATATTGCTAGATAAATTTGTTTGAATTGCAGCCCAGAGGATAAAAATGAATACCATGATCATCACAGGTAAATGAGATGTTATTGGAGATAATCCTCCAGATATCCATGCAGTTACACCAATATCACTATTGGTAATCGCTGCACCAAGCACAGTCGTACCGGCACACATAATTAGTGATGGCCAGGATACACCCTTACTCATTGCTTCACCTAAATTTAATAAAGGCTTTCCTTCATCTGTCAAAACAGATAATAAAACGATGCCAACTAATGGTGGAAATGCTGTTCCAAGCTTATCTATATACTTTAAACCAACAAAGATTGGTCCTTCCTTAATGATATGCATGCATAAGTTTGGTAACACCCACATACACACAACAAGGATAAATACCACAAGTACAAGATTCTCTGCACGTGTTGGTTTCTTTTGAGCTACGTCGATCTTCTTTTTCTCATAGTTTGCAAACGATGAAGTATCTGGATTAATCACATAGCGGAATACTAGTAGTGTAACTAACGCAGTTAAAATACCTACAGGAATCGCTGCCAGCATATAACTTCCATAATGAATAACACTGCCATATAGTTCAGTATATGCATTCATCGCAATTACCGGGAATACATGTGCAATTGGTGTCATACCCGATGAGATACCGCACATAATCACAGTTCCCATCATTAAGATAGATGCAAGCCTATCACCCTTCTTTAGTTCAAGTAATACATAAATCTCTTCTAAGATTGGA
>CALEMV010000236.1 GCA_937910655.1 uncultured Solobacterium sp. | reverse complement strand
ATATTCATATAATACAAGGAGGGTGTATGAAACAAGCAAAAATTATAATGGCTGTTGCTTTATCTCTTTCATTGACAGCCTGCAATTTACCATCTGGTTCAAAGAAATCGGATGTCAAAATGAAAGATGGTACATATACAAGTGTTCAAGAAGGTCATAATGGATCTGTAAAAGTGGAAACGACAATATCTGAGAATAAAATTACAGATGTCAAAGTACTGGAGAATAGTGAAACAGAAGGTCTTGCGACTCCTGCACTGACACAAGTCCCGGATCAAATAGTTGAATATCAAACAGTACAGCCAGATGTAGTTTCTGGAGCAACGTATACGACTATTGCGATTACAGCAGCTGTTAAAGATGCTGTAAAGCAAGCAGGTGGTGATCCTGATGCATTTAAGAATGATATTCCTAATCAAGAGAAAGGAAAGAAGGAATCACTTGAAACTGATGTAGTTGTTGTTGGTGGAGGTGGCGCTGGTATGGTCGCAACATCACGTTTAGAACAACTAGGAAAGAAAGTTATTGTTGTTGAGAAAACATCATCATTAGGAGGTACCATCCGTGTATCTGGTGGTAACCAAGTAGTGCAAGGTTCAGAAGCACAGAAGAAATTGGGTGTTACAGATGATTCTGCTGATTCTATGAAAGAAGATTTCCTAAAAAATGGTGGGAATCTAAATGATACAGAACTGTTGGATATATATTCTGCGAATGTTGGACAGACGACTGATTGGCTTATGAGTGACCTTCATGTAAGTTACAATGAAGAAGCTGGTCTTCATAAGTTGGCTGAATACAGAAAAAATAGAGAACTTGCTTATCAAGGTGGTGGCTTAGGTGTTGCTAAAGTTTTAGCACAAGCTGTAGAAGATAGTGGTGCTCAGATATTGTTAAATACAACTGTGAAAGAATTAATCGTTGAAAATGGAACAGTTGTTGGAGTGAAAGCAGTAACGAACCTTGGAAAAGAATATACGATTAAAGCAAAGCAAGTTGTCCTAGCAAGTGGTGGTTATGGCAATAATGCAGAACTATTGCCAGCAATTGCAAAGGAAGGATTATTCTATGGTTTGGATTCCAGTATGGGCGAAGGACTTGAAATGGCAAAACGAGATGTAAATGCTAATACAACACATATGGAATATATTAAAGAATATCCGAATGGTGTTGAAACATCGCCAAAACACGCAAAGTCAACAATTGCTGGAAATATTCCTATTCTTTCTTCAAATGGAATCTTAGTGAATCAAGACGGTAAGCGCGTTGTAAACGAAAAGGCTTCTAACCATGATATCTTAAATGTTTTGCAGCAACAAAAAAATCAGACATTGTATCTAGTGATGGATTCTGCATCATTTGCGGTATGGAAGACAAAATTAAAGAATGCCGGATTAACCGAAGGGACAATTGATCAGTATGTAGCTAATAATGGTTCTACTGAACCAATCTTCACGAGTGGGAAGACACTAGAGGAAGCAGCTAAAGCGGCTAAAATTGATGGTAAGGCTCTTCAGGAAACAGTAGATAAATTCAATGGTTATGTAGCTGCAGGTGTTGATGAGGACTTCCAAAGAAATCCTGATTATCTAAAAACACCGATTGGAGATGGACCTTATTATATTGTGGAGCAGAAAGCACGTTATGCTTCTACGATGGGTGGTTTAGATGTAAATAATAATCTACAAGTTATGAACAAAGATGGTAATCCGATTGCAGGACTATATGCTGCTGGAGAAATTATCGGAGGAGTAATGGGTAGTGACTCACCATCCGGTGCAAATAATGGTTGGGCAGTTACTTCTGGAAAGTACGTTGCAGAGAAGATTGCTGAACAACAAAAATGAGAGGAATTATAACCTCTCGTTTTTTTCGTCTAATCTAATTTTTAAGAAACCTTCACGGATACCTGTTTTTGATATGAGTATGCGCTTTGCTTGATAGATTCTGGCAATCTCTAAAATCATGTGTAGACCTGGTAAGAAGACTGGCTGTCGACTAGGGTCAACATTTGCCTTCATAACTTCTTCAAAGATAGAATCATGCATGCATAGTTTATCGAAAATTTCTTGAAGTTTGGTAACTTCAATGATTAACTCTTCTTGAAAGAGAGCTTGATATACTTTGCCTGCTGCACGCATTGTTCCACCAATACCAATGAGTTCTTCACATGTAGTATTTAAAGATGGATATCGTGTGCGTGCAGAAAGAATTTCTTTTGCACATTCTGATGTATCGATTGGTAGATGCCTTAAACGTACACATCCAAGTGGGAAACTCATCGCATCAATTGGTTGTCCGTTTTTAAATGAAATTAATTCAGTAGAACCACCACCAACATCGAATGCGATACCGTTTGTAAGATTTGGATAGGAGTACTTTGTGCCTAAGAAATCATAGAGAGCTTCTTCATTTCCACTAAGTGGATAGATTTCCCATCCTGTTGTTTGAAGGGATTGTACGAGTTCTTCTTGGTTTTGAATGCGACAAGGTTCTGTAATATCCGCAAATCGATATTGTACTTGCATTTCATCAAGTTTATCTGCGTAGGATTGTAATACTTCCGTCGCTTTATGAATTCCTTCTTTTGACATGATTCTATCTCCATCAACATAGTCAATTAGATGTGTTGGAGTAGAAATATGTAAGATTGCTGTAGGGTAATGTTTGACCATCTCATAGACTAATAAGACGATGGTATTAGAGCCAATATCGGCAATTGCGTACTGTGTCAT
>CALEMV010000235.1 GCA_937910655.1 uncultured Solobacterium sp. | reverse complement strand
AAAATCAGAATACCAATTTAGTCATGCAACAGATCATGCAAGCAAGGAGTATCTCTCGCATAGAGCTTGCACAGGAAACTGGTTTATCACCGAGTACTGTTAGTTCAATTGTTGGAGATTTGTTAGGTAAAGGTATCATTGTGGAAACTGGCATGCAGACAGTAGAAAAGGGTAGAAGCCGTAAAGACTTATCTATCGCTGCAGATTTTGGTAGTGTTGCCATATTTGAAATCAGTCGACGCTCTGTCTTCTTCTGTCTCTTCGATATGTGTTTAGATACACTTGAGTCAACATGCATTACCAAGCAAAGAGTAACAGGTAACGATTTGTTTGAATTACTTGTAGAGACAGTAAGTAGTTATGCGGACCATAACATTCTTGGAATCGGTCTATTACTTCATGATGACGTACAGCCTAGTGATTTGAATACAATCTATGATACAGGATACGCATCTGCGACGATTAGTTTGGAGAATGCACTCAGTAGCCAACTACACATTCCAGTCAGTGAAGAAACATGTAGCAGCTTTACAATCACAAATGCGCTCAATGAAGAAACCCTGCATGAAAATGTAAACTGTGCACATGTGATGGTTGGTGAAAAGGTATTTACAACGATTACAATCGATGGGCAGAAAGTTCCACTACGCTCTGAATTCTGTAAAGAATTATTATCGGAAAACACTAGCACAAAGGAAGTAAATCAACTGCTCAACACGTTATGTACGATGTTTGATATCGAAAAGATTTTCATGATGGGTACAGATTTTCAGTTCTATCAGAAACTCAAACTTCAAAATAAACATGTGGAACTGATACAGGTCCACACAGAAGACACGGATACTTTATCACCACTTATGGCTGAGAAAGTTAGAAATGAATTGTTATTTGTTTAGGAACTAACGACAAAAGTCGTGTTCATATAGGAAAGGGGAATTTGAATATGCTTCAAGGTATTTTAATTATTTTAGCCTTCGTTATCATCGCAGCATTGATGATGACAAAAAAGATTCCTACATTACTAGCGTTACCTTTAATGGCAGTTGTAATCTGCTTGATTGCTGGTGTTCCAGCAATTGGTGTAAACGCTGATGGTGTAGCAATCGGATGGTTGCAGGCAGTTCTAGAAGCTGGAACTGTTCGTATGGGCGCAGCTATCATGGCGGTTATTTTCGGTTCATGGTTAGGTCAATTAATGAACAAGACAGGTATTACAGAAAATATCATTAAGAAATCCGCCGAATTAGGTGGCGATAAGCCATTAGTAGTAACATTGATTCTCTGTGTTGCGGTAGCATTACTCTTTACAACATTAAGTGGACTAGGCTCCATCATCATGGTTGGTTCTATTGTATTACCAATCTTGATCTCTATCGGTGTCCCTGCTTTATCAGCAGCATCAATCTTCTTAATGTCATTCACAACAGGTTTAACATTCAACATTGCAAACTGGAAGATGTTTGCAGGTATCTTCTCACTTGAAATCGATCAGATTCGTAATTTTGAGATTTACCTCATGGCAGCTACAGCAGTAGCTACATTAATCTTGATTTTCGTTGAATTCAAGAAGAACGGTATCAAGTTTGCATTCTCAGCTCCAGCTAAGCAAGAAGCTAAGACAACACAACTAACTGGTGTTAGAGGTGGACTAGCAATGTTTACACCATTAATCCCAATCGTTCTTGTTGCAGGTCTTAAGGTTCCAGTATGTCCTGCATTCATGGTTGGTATTGCATGGGCATTACTATTCACATCAACATCTTTCGCAAAGGCAATGAACACACTTACAAAGACATGCTACGACGGTATCACAGATGCTGGTCCAGCAGTGATCTTGATGGTAGGTATCGGTATCCTTTACTTAGCAGTTACACACCCAATGGTAAAAGAAGTTCTCAATCCATTCTTATTAGCTGTAACACCTAAGTCTATGGTTACATACGTCCTATTCTTCTCACTATTAGCGCCTTTAGCACTTTACCGTGGACCAATGAACTTATTCGGTTTAGGTTCTGGTATTGCAGCGTTAATTATTGGTTTAGGAACATTATCTCCACTAGCAGTTATGGGTGCATTCTTATCTGCTGAACGTATCCAGGGTTGTGGTGACCCAACAAATACACAGAACGTTTGGACAGCAAACTTCTGTGAAGTAGATGTCAACAGCATTACACGTAAATTACTACCTTACCTATGGGTAATCGCAGTATTTGGTGTAGTATTATCAGCCGTATTATTTTTCAATTAAATAAAACTGAAGGGTGCTTATTCTTTAAGTACCCTCAGTTATTTAAAATGAGTACAAGTTTAACTTGTGTTGATTTTAGATAGTCATTTGAGGAGGGTATATGAAAGTTCGTATTGGTATAGACGTAGGTGGTACATTTACAGATGCAGTTGCAATTAACAACGAAACATATGAGTTAATTGGAACAGTTAAGATTCCTACAACGCACTTTGCACCTGAAGGTGTAGCAGCAGGTATCGTTCAAGTATTACACGAGATTATGGGAGAATATAACATTCAACCAGATGATGTTGTATTTATTGCTCATGGTACAACCCAGGCAACAAATGCCTTATTAGAAGGTGATGTTGTAAAGGTAGGTGTTGTAACACTTGGTAAAGGTTTACAGGGTGCAAAATCAAAGAGTGATACAACAATCGATAACATCGAATTGGCAAAAGGAAAGTATCTCTATTCTGAAAATGAGTTTGTAGATACATCTGATACATCAAAGATAGATGAGGCAATTATCAACGCAATTAAATCTCTACAAGAAAATGGATGTAAGAGTATCGTTGCTGCAGAAGCGTTCTCTGTTGATGATCCAACAAATGAAAACTTGGTAATCAAACATTGTACAGAACAGAATGTTCCATCAACTGCCACAAACGATATTTCAAAGTTATATGGCCTAAAGATCAGAACACGTACAGCAGTTGTAAACGCTAGTATCATGCCTAAGATGTTAGAAGCCGCCACAATGACAGATGAATCTATCAAGAAGGCAAACATCAAGAACCCATTAATGGTTATGCGTTGTGATGGTGGTGTTATGACGGTTGAGGAAGTTAGAAATCGTCCAATCCTAACAATCCTGTCTGGACCAGCAGCTGGTGTTGCTGGTGCTTTGATGTATGAGAAATTAACAGATGGTATCTTCTTTGAAGTAGGTGGAACATCAACAGATATTTCATGCGTAAAAGATGGTAAGGTTATGATCAAGTACGCTGAAGTTGGTGGACATAAGACATATTTAAATTCTCTTGATGTACGTACCGTAGGTATTGGTGGTGGATCAATGGTGGAAATTAAAGATAGTAAAGCCGTTAATATCGGTCCAAGATCTGCTCATATCGCAAACCTTGAATATGAAGTGTATACAGATCCAAGTCTAATCGTTGATCCTGTATTAAAGACAATTCAACCAATGAATGGTGACCCTGAGTATGCATACATTGAATGTAGCAATGGTACAAAGGTATCTTTAACAATGGCAGGTGCCGCAAACATTGCAGGTTATGTACATCCAGAAGATTATGCATATGGTAATGCAGAAGCTGCACGTAAAGCATGGCAACCACTCGCAGATAACATGGGCTTATCTGTAGAGGAAACTGCGAAGAAGGTAATGGCATATGCAGCAGAAAAGAATGGTAAGGTAGTCAAAGATTTAATGCATGACTATCAGATGGATCCACGTACAACGTTATTTGTTGGAGGTGGAGGAGGTGCAGCTAGCGTTGTGCCACATCTAGCTGAAACAATGAATCATCAATTCAAGATTGCAAAGAACGCTCCAGTTATCTCAACAATTGGTGTTGCACTAGCGATGGTTCGTGATATGGTAGAACGTTCCGTATCCAATCCAACTGAGGAAGATATCATTAGTGTACGTCGTGAAGCAGAACTTAAAGCAATTCAAAACGGCGCATCACCAGATACAGTTGAAGTATCTGTTGAAGTAGATACACAACGTAATATCATTCGTGCAATTGCTGTAGGTGCTACAGAATTACGTAGTAAAGATCGTCTCAAGAAACAACTTACTACAGAAGAGTTACTAGATACAGTTGCACAAAACTTAGATGTTGATAAATCAACATTAGAAATTTCTGCAGAAAATGGCAGTATGTATGCAATACAAGCAATCATTACAGAAAAGAAACTCTTTGGTCTTGTTAAGAAGACAACAAAACCACTACGTTTAATTGATGATGAAGGTGTTATTCGTCTACAGAAGAAGAATGCATGGTCACGTCAATCTTCAGCCGCAAGCTGGCAAGCAGATGTGGATTGGATGATTGAAGAACTAACGGAATATAACGATGGTGGCGCAAACCTACCAAACCTATATATTGTATTAGGTAAACGCATCATCGACCTATCTGGTCTACAAAATGCAGAACAGATTAAGTCAATCGGTGGTGTTGAATTAAGCGGTATCGCAGCAGATACAAAACTCATTGTCATTGCGACAAAGAGAGTTGATGGCTAATATGCCAGGATTTACATATCCCTTTCCAACCAAAGAGCTTGCGTATCAAGAACTTACCTATGATTATTGTTACAACAAGATTAAGGAAGAAGATAAACAGCGCATTGTAGAAGAGGCTTGGAAAAAGGGTGAGGAAACCGCAAAGGAAGTATTCGTAAAATTTAATGGTAGTTATGACTTTCGCAAGATTTGCACAGAATCAGGACTACAGTTAAATAACAAAGATACAGATTATGTTGTTGGCAACCAAAGATACTTTAGTGATTATGTATCTGGAACCAATCAAATTAACCTCTACTTAAAATCTATTGAAAAGTGGGCAGAAGAAAATCAGTTATCTATGGACGACGCAATCAATCTTATTCTTAGCCATGAATATTTCCACTTTATGGAGATGAATGTGATAGGACAGCTCAGTAAATCCTATGAGGTACCGATGCTAGTAATTGGCAAATTCAAACTAGGCAAAACAGGTATCCATGCATTATCTGAAATTGGTGCACATGGATTTGCCCATCAGTACTATCTACTAGCAACTCAGTAAATATTGTAAGCAGGATTCAATCCTGCTTTTGTTATATTGTAATGCGAATAGGGGACTACTATACTGAATATAGATATTAGAGGTATTCAAATGGAAAACAAAGAAAAAAGTATGTTTCAAGAAGCTCGTATGAAGCTGAAACTAACACGAAATAGAGTTGCGGATTTATCAGATGGTTTTTTCAACGAGAGTCGTCTTGAGAAGATTGAAACTGGGAAACTTGAAATTCATCCTGAAGAAGTTGTGAAGCTAGCGGAAATCTATAAGGATAAAGAGTTATGTAGTACATTCTGTGCAACGGAATGTCCAGTTGGAATCAAGCGTGGAATGAAGGCTGTCAAAGAGAAGAACTTATCTCAGATTGTGTTGGAGATGTTAGCGACTTTACAATCATTAGATGAAAAGAAAGTACGCTTAATCGAAATGACAGTGGATGGAAAAATCGATGATAAAGAAATACATGATTTTAAGTTAATTCAGAATCAACTGAAACAAATGGAAGAAACAATCCACTCACTACAACTTTGGATTGAACATTATATTGATGAAAATTAACATTTCGTAAAAATCGCTAAAAAATAAGCATTTTATTCGTAATATTCGCAAAATGATAAATCGATATGACGGGATATAATGCATGTGTAGAATGAAGAGGAGGGTGAAATGATGAACGTACAAAAGAACCCACAGTTTAATCAGTTTAGTAGAATGAAGCTTCATCAAGAGAATTTAAAGAATAATACTGTGATGAGTTATGTGATAGGAATTGTTATTACACTTGTTGTCGCGTGTGTTGGATTCTACTTTTTCTTGCCAGCAATTAACCTAAAGAGTATTCAATTCTGGGCGTTCCTATTAGGAGTTGGTGCAGTATACCTTATAGTACAGGCACTAGTATTCTCTGTTCGTAAAGAAAAGGAGAATCTAAAGAAGATTGTGCTTGTGGAATGTATTCTCTTTGTATGTATGGTTCTAGGTAGTATTACAAGTATGCGCTTTTTTCATGCGAAGGAATATTCATCCATCTTAAAAGTAGATGATGGTAGTACAGAAGATATTCCATCTGTTAGTGGAACAAGTTCCATTGCGTTAATGGATACTGCAAGTGCAGAGAAACTTGGTGATCGTAAGATAGGTTCCTTAAGTGATGTTGTTTCACAGTTTAATGTTGGTGAGTATATGCAAATTGACTATCAAAATAGTCCAATCAAGGTAGCACCTTTACAATATGATGGTTTCTTTAAGTGGTTTGGAAACCATGAAAATGGTATTCCTGGTTATGTAAAAGTAAATCCAGTTACAATGGATGCGGAATATGTTGCGATGTCAAGCAAGATGAAGTATGTGCCTAGCGCTTACTTCAATGAGAACCTAGAAAGACATATTCGTTTTGCATATCCAACAACTATGTTTACAAATCTGCACTTTGAAATTGATGAAGAGGGTAATCCTTGGTACATCGCTTCTACTTATACAAATAGTATTTCTCTTTTTGGTGGTAAGAAGATTACAGGTGCTATCTTAGTTAATCCAATTGATGGCACAATGACAAAGCTTGATGTGAAAGATGTTCCTCGTTGGGCAGATATTATTTACCCAGGAAATCTTATCGTAGATCAGTATAATGACTCTGCTAAATTACACCGTGGATTCTTGAATAGTATTTTTGGTCAGATTGATTGTAGACAGACTACAACTGTAGAAATTAAGAATGAAGATGGTGATAAGAGTTATCGTACAGACTATGGATATATCGCAAAAGATGGAGATATCTGGATTTATACAGGTGTAACCTCTGTAAATGGTGATTCTAGTAATATTGGATTTATCATGGCAAATGAACGTACATCCGAGACAAAGTTCATTTTAGCTTCTGGTGCAGATGAAGGTAGTGGTATGCATTCAGCTGAAGGTGAAGTACAAGAGAAGGGATATCACGCATCTTTCCCATCATTAATTAATGTAGATGGTACACCAACATATATTATGGTATTAAAGGATGATAATGGTTTGGTGAAGATGTATGCTTGTGTAAATGTCGAACAATATAACATGGTGGTAACAGCGTATAACCAAAAGGACGCAATCGAGCAGTATCGTCGTTTACTAAAGGGTGAAATTAGTACTGAACAAGCAAATCAAGAAGTAAATGATGCTGTAGATACTTCTAACTATAAAGAGAAGGAAATTACAGTAGCGAAACTTGAAAAGATTGATATTGGTGGTAATACATATCTTTATATCATTGATACAGATCAAAATATTTATAAAGCAAAGTACGCTGATGTAATCAAGATGATCACTGTAAATGTGGGTGATAAGATTACAATTAAGACAGATGGTACATATTATTTATATGAGTAAGGGGGAGGCCTCTTACTTTTTATGATACTGAATTTGCATGCATGATGTAAGGCTCATTGACTTTACAGTATTCTTTGAGTAATATTTTAGTAGAAATATCAATGAGGAAGTTATCATGATTGAGCTTAACTCGTTTTCATTAAATTATACGATTTGTATATTTTTTGAGACGAGTTTTTTTCGTTGAGAGGGATTATGAAAATCAAGAAGATTCTGAACAATAATACTGCTGTCATTGATGATAACGGTAACGAAGTAATTGTGATTGGAAAAGGGATTTGTTTTCAGCGTAAAGCGGGAGATTCCATTAATAGTGCATTAGTTGAGAAACGATTCTTTTTATCTTCTAATGATTTAAATCTTAACCTACAGAAGGTATTGGTATCTTTGCCATTAAGTGAAATCAATATTGTGGATAGAATTATCCAAAAAATACGTTTATCTTTGACAAAGAAATTCAGTGACATGTTATATGTTTCTTTATGTGATCATATTCATTATGCCCTAAAGAATTATGCGGATGGAATCACTGTACGTAATGATTTATTAAATGAAATATCACATTTTTATCCGGATGAATACGAACTAGGGATACAAGGTATTCAAATTATAAATGAAGAAACTGGGGTAGAACTACCGATTGATGAGGCTGGTTTTATTGCGATGCATATCATCAATTCCGAAACTGAAAATGGAATAGGTACTGCAAATGTTAGGAAAGTTACGATCATTATCGATGAAATATGAAAAATC
>CALEMV010000234.1 GCA_937910655.1 uncultured Solobacterium sp. | reverse complement strand
ATTAATAAAACTTTCTACTTCACTCATTGTTTGTACTCCTTTAGAAGAAGATGCCAACTGCATTTTCTAAACTGATGTTCTTTGCAACTTCAATAAAACGATCCACTTCTTCTTTTGTATTGTAAAAATATAACGATGCACGAATTGTCTGATCTGTGCCAATTACTTCATGTAAAATCTTGGCACAATGATTACCAGAGCGTACCGCAATGTGACTAGCACCAAGATAGCCAGCCGCATCCTGTGCAAATACACCCTTCGCATTAAATGTGATAGGTCCAGAAGTATTATTAGGATTATAGAACTCAATATTATCCAATTCTTTTAACTTTTCCGCAAAGTATGCACGAAGTTCCTTTTCATATGCACTGATATTTTCCATACCAATAGACATAAGATACTCCACAGCTGCACCTAATCCAATGACGCCTTCAATATTTGGGGTACCTGCTTCAAACTTGATAGGCGCATTCTTCAGAATCACATCAGCATCTGAAGTAAAGCGTGCATTCATGCCACCACCAAGCAATAACGGTTCCATACGATCTAGTAATTTAAACTTACCGTAAAGAACTCCTACTCCATCCGGTCCACACATCTTGTGCGATGAAAAACCTAAGAAATCGACATCAAGTGCCTTAACATCGATTGGATGATGCGGAACACTTTGGGCTCCATCCACAACCATCAATGCGCCAACTTCATGCGCTAAAGTTGTCATCTGCTGAATTGGTTGTAATGCACCCATTACGTTGCTACCGTGTGCAAGTGTAACAACCTTTACCTGAGAATTTAATAAATTTTTATATTCATCCATGATAACCACACCATGGTTATCAACTGGAATATATTGAATTTCTATACCCAATTCTTTTTCCAAGCGATACCAAGGTAAAAGATTACTAGCATGTTCATTGAGCGTTGTTAAAACAATATCACCCTTCTTTAGCCAGCCCTTACCTAGTCCATACGCTATCTGATTCAATGTAGCAGTAATATTCGCTGTAAACGCCACTTCGCAAGGCTCGCAGTTGATAAATCTAGCAATAATCTTACGCGTATTGTCATATGCACGATCAGCTTGAATTGCTGTTTCATAATCACCACGTTCAACATTTGAAGTAAAGTTGCAATAAAAATTACAGATAGCATCGATTACAGCTTTCGGTTTGTATGTTGTCGCACCATTGTCAAAATAAATTAACTTAGGATGATTTACA
>CALEMV010000233.1 GCA_937910655.1 uncultured Solobacterium sp. | reverse complement strand
ATATAACACATATCTTCATAAAGGATTACCTCCAGGACCTATTGAAAATCCTGGTGAGAAGGTATTTAAAGCAGTTTTAAATCCAATTGAAACAGAATATTTATACTTTGTTGCTGATACAAAGACAGGTGAAGTATTCTTTGCTAAGACACTTAGTGAGCATAATCAAAACGTGAAAGACCACGTAAACTTAAATGATTAAAAGTACTGTTTGTTATTTAATTCGTGATGATAAATGGTTAATGATGTTGCGAAATAAAAAACAACATGATTTAAATCACGGTAAGTGGATTGGTGTAGGTGGTAAGCTTAAAGATAAAGAGACACCATTTGAATGCATGGTGCGTGAAGTCGTTGAAGAAACAGGCTATCAAGTACAATCTGCACAATATTGTGGTATTATCCATTTTCATTACAACCGTTATGAAGATGAAGAAATCTATGTATATCAAACAAATGATTATATAGGTACACTTCAGGAGTGTGATGAAGGTACACTTGCATATATCCCTAATGATGAAATTCTTAATTTAGAGCTTTGGGAAGGTGATCGTATCTTTTTAGAGAAAATGTTTCGCAATGAAATCCCATTTTCAATCAGCTTGTATTACGATGAAAATGAGGTATTAATAAAAACAGAAGTGAAAGAGGCAAATTCGAATGAGTAAACCGATTATTATTGGCATTGCCGGTGGTAGTGCATCTGGAAAGACATCAATCTCTGAAACAATCAAAAAGACATTTGCGGATAAAAAATCTGTACTAATTATCCGGCAAGATGACTATTACAAAGATCAAGCAGAGAAGCCAATGGAAGAACGTATTAAGACAAATTACGATCATCCATTTGCGTTTGACAATGACTTATTGATTGAAAATATTCATGATTTAATTGCGAATAAAGTTATTCGTAAACCAATCTATGATTTTGTCAATCACACACGTAGTAACGAAACAGAAGATTGTTATCCATGTGATGTCTTGATTCTAGAAGGTTTATTCGTATTAGAAGAAGAAAAGATTCGTAATTTACTAGATATCAAGATTTTTGTGGAGACTGATGCGGATATTCGATTTATTCGACGTTTAGTTCGTGACGTAAAAGAGCGCGGTAGAACATTAGAGTCTGTTGTAAATCAATATGTGGGAACTGTTAAGCAAATGCATGAAGCATTTGTGGAACCATCTAAGAAATATGCGGATGTAATCATTCCTGAAGGTGGTAAGAATACTGTTGCGATTGATTTACTCACAACAAAAATCAGTAGCGTCATTACGCACACAATGCTATAATAACCAAGCGTAAGGAGTAATAAAATGGCTGAAGAAAATAAAACATATCTTACTGAAGAAGGTCTAAAAAAATTACAGGATGAATACTACAATCTTGTCCATGTTGTTCGTGAAGAAGTTAAGCAGGAACTAGCTGAAGCACGTGCACAGGGTGACCTTTCAGAAAATGCGGACTATGATGCGGCTCGTGATGAGCAGGCAAAGGTAGAAGCACGTATTTCAACTTTGGAATACATGCTGCGTAACTATGAACTTATTGATACGAAAAAGGCTGGTAAGAAGTCAGCTGTTCATATCGGTTCTAGCGTTACATTATTATTCAACGATACTAAGGAAGAAATTACTTATAATATCGTTGGTTCAACAGAATCCGATCCTTTAAATGGACGTTTATCTAATGAAACACCATTAGCACAGGCAATTCTAGACCATAAGGTTGGTGATGTTTGTGAAGTACGTGTCGCAAATCCTTATACAGTTGAAATTGTTAAGATTAAGTAAGGAATCACTAAGATTACAACAAATACAGTAAGTGGAGGACGTATGAGACTACTACTTACTGTTTTTTTATGTTTCATCATTTTATCATCAGGTAAATTCAACATTATCAATATAAATCAATATAGTAAATCTTCAATTCAAGTAACGGTTTACGGTGCTGTATTAAGACAAGGTGTAATTTCTCTAGATCCATATGCAACAATACAGGAACTATTATCGAAAGCGGGTTTAAACGAAAATGCAGATATATCTAGTTTGAACCTAGAGACTATTTTGCATGATAAAGATGTATTAACAATACCAACGAAATCTAGTGATATTTCTGTGAATTTGATTTCTATTAATACTTCTGATTTGAATGGGTTATTG
>CALEMV010000232.1 GCA_937910655.1 uncultured Solobacterium sp. | reverse complement strand
TTACAAGTACAAACGTGAAACAGGAAAATACTGCACCGGTAAAAGATACAAAACCAGCTGTAAATAATGAGATAAAAACTTACTGCAACACACCTGTAGGAAAACATCAGTTTTATCAGCTGAATGACAAGGGAGAATACAGAGCCAATATAAAATTCAAATATTGTATGATTAAAGGTGAAAAAAAGGAAAATTTTGAAGTTGGAATTATAGTAACAGATCTTAATGCAGTAAATGACTACATAAAGAAATATTCTTATCTGCATCTAAAAGATGAAGAAAAATTACATAAAAATGCTGATGGAGATAATTATTATTACTATGGAGCATGGTCATGGGATAATTCTTTAGAATCTCATGAAAATACTAATCAGGAAAAAAATAAGAAATAAAAAAAGGCTATATTTCTATATAGCTCTTTCCTTATTTAGATTACTTTTGGAAACACTTGTTCCATCTTTGCAGTAATGATACGCCACACTTTTTCAGCATTCTTTTCAAATGCTTGTAAGAATCTAGCCTCATTGTGTACTGCCTTTTTGTTTTTGGATTCACACAATAAGACGTATTTTCCTGTGTTTTTGTTGTAGCTGTACAGACCGTACTTCATTTTTATTTTCCTCCATTTGTTCTTTCTTTTAATTCTTTTTCGATTTTTTGAATTGCTTCTAAGAACTCGATCTTTGATGTTACTTTTCTTTGCATCGCAAACGCTTCTACTTCAGAACGAAGTGCAACATGGCGTAATGCACAAGCATTAATAAAGCAAACATCTGCATACTTCTTTTGAGTTGCGGAAAGACGGATCATCAAATCATATCCGATTTCCTTTGAACCCCATACAACAATTGTATTGTTGCTTTCCGTAACTGTTTTAACAGCCTTGTAACCTTCATCACGAAGGTATCCCTCTGTCATTGTTACTTTCATTTTTAATTTTCCTCCTTTTCGTATAATCCTTTTGTTTCTTCCGTCATGTAATAACGGTTCTTCTTGGAACAGTTCGATTCTAAAACAATCGCATCATCTAATATTTCTATTACATGGCATTTAAGCTTTAAGCCTTCAGCATGGAAATAACCATGTTTGGACAATAGTTTGCCTGCATGATAGATGAATTTGTCGCCAACCTTACAATTGATAAGCATTTGCCACCTCTTCGATCGGCAAGATCTTATCCTTGTATTTAGCGACATTTACACCGATGATGTTGCAAATATAATCAACCATCATATCCATCATTTCTTTTGGATCTGTCCCAGTCATTCCAGCTTTAAAACCATCCATTTGTAGATCATACACCGCAAAAAACTTTTTCATATAATTTTCCTCCTATGTCTGTTTTCTCCATGTTATCAGACTATTTATACATATATCTTGTGATAAACATAGAAATAAAAAAAGAGGACTTGTGTTAATCCTCTTTTAGATTTTTAAAATGGTAAGTCGTCTGCACCTAAGTTAAGACCATATTCTGGCATTGGTTGTGGCTGACTAGGTTGAGCCATTGGTACAGGCTGTTGATATGGTTGCTGCATTGGTTGTGGAGCAACTTGTGGTTGTGGTTGATACATTGGCTGTGCAGGTTGCTGATACTGTGGCTGTGGTACAGCTTGAACCTGTGGTTGAGGAATTGGCTGTTGATACTGTTGTTGAGCAACATAAGGATCATACTGTGGTGCCTGTTGAACTGCTGGCTGAGCCTGTTTGTACTTCTGGTTTGCTTCCTTGCTTTCTACAAATTCTTGGGATTCAACAATAACTTCTGTTACATACACATTCTTTTGTGTAGTCTTATCAATGTATGTACGTGTGCTTAATCGACCTACAACTGCCAACTTGATTCCCTTCGCAAATGCTTGAGCGGCAAATTCTGCCATCTTGTCAAAGCATACACAACTAATAAAGTCTGCGGCTGTACCTTCTTGATCCTTTTGTCGAGGACGGTCTACTGCGATCGTATAATTACAGATCTTCTTTTGGTTTTGTGTAACGTGTAACTGTGGATCACGAGATAGTCGTCCGATTAAAATAACCTTGTTCATGTTCTTTTCTCCTTTATAGGGTATTCCTATTGATACATATATGTTACCATAACAGTATATATGTGTCAAGTAGAAAAGAAAAAGCGTACCACTTGGCACGCTCTTTTTTTTAATTTTCTAACCAACTATCGCCACTATTGTAGTCGATCGTTACTCCTGGCTGCACGTTGTAACAAAAGATATTGAACATAACAGATTCGCCCTTATCTTCTAAAGACATTGCTTCCATTAAGACTCCTCTAGCTACAAGTTCGTCTCCTATAAAAATAGGTGTCACTCTATATGCTACATGAGAGCTTGGATTTGCCTTTAGATATCCTGCGATCAAGTTTTCAAAAGGTAACATTCCATCTACATTCAGATATCTTGTTCCAGTGATCAGGTTCTTTGGATTTGCATTTTCACCTGTTAATTGATAACCAATAAGGTGACAACGATTATATAAATATTTTCCATTTACAAAATCGTACTTTGCAATCTTCCAACCTGTCGGCTTGACTTCCTTGATAGAGCCACGAGGCTCTGTAGGCATGATATCTTTACCGATAATAGCAAAGGTTTCTGTACATCTTCCAAGTTGATCAAGTTCTCCATAGGTAGCATAACTTGTATACTCCTTTGGAACCATGTAATCATCGTAGAAATATGGCTTGTTATCATTGACAACGGTATAAGGCTCTCCAGAAAATTCTGGTAGAGAACTATAGTCGAATGTCGATGGTTCAGAAGTGGTTTTTTCTTCCGTCTGCTTTTCAACCTGCTTTTCTTCTACGGTATTTTCAGTCTCTTTTTCTTGGATCGGTGTTATTCTTTCTTTTTTATCTTCCTTATCTAGCACGTATGTTTTTGTGATATATGCTAACAATAAAGAAATAATAAGAAAGAAAATCTTGGAAATAAATCTGTTTCTTCTATACTTTCTCATTTTTAATTTTCCTCTCTTTTGAACACTAATTTCTTAACAACGCAATCGAAGCTGTGATCTTCTACGACTTCTTCTTCATAGAAACAAAATTTATTGCTAGGCAAAACTACACACTTATCTGATGGTAGTTTTTGATCAACACAATATAGTGTTACATCAGAACAATCTTCAATGTATCTCTTGTAATCTTCCGTTAGATCAATCAGAAATACATCGTTTTCCCTTAACTTGTCTGATGTGCTTACGATAAGCTTTGTCTTTTGTTTTGGGTTGATTTCTAAGATTGTAAAAAATAATTTACTTTTCGTCGCAAAATATAGAGTTTCGTTTGCGTTTAAATCATCTAACATTCTTTTAATCAACACTTTATCAAAAATGATTTCTCTATTGTTAAACGAATAGCCACCGATTTTATCACATAAGGCAATCATTCTCATAAATTGCCCTCCTTTATGATTTTGTTGATAAACTCCGCAGCCTGTTTAGGAGATAATACATCTAAGATAACCATATTTGCTAGTTCTTCTGCTTCAGCAAAATCGTTTCGATCTGCCATAAGTCTTCTTGTTGCCTCAATTGGATCATCACCACGCTTTTTAAGGCGTTCTAATAGTGTTTCCTCGCCTACTTTAATATAGACGATACAGATATCCTTTTTATCATTTGTCGCCGCTAGAACGCTTCTAACGCCGTTTGGAGTAAGGACGATGCACTCGTCTCCTTCTCTTTCATAAGCTTCTTTTCTGCTTCCATAGTACCAACGACCATAGATAGTATCAAAATAGTCGTATTCTGCATACTCTCTCTTTCTGATATTGTCTATAAAATCCTTTGGTTTGATGAAATTGTAGTCGATTCCATTCTGTTCGCCTTCACGCATTGGGCGTGTGGTGTCTGTAATGATACGGGAATATCCTAGCTTTTCTAATTCTTTTGCAATGCTAGTTTTCCCCGCACCTGTCTTTCCGATCAAAATTACTTTCATTTTATTTTCCTCCTATAATGTAAAACAACTAACCGCTATGCGATCTTGGAG
>CALEMV010000231.1 GCA_937910655.1 uncultured Solobacterium sp. | reverse complement strand
CAGATACTTCTTTCTTTAATAGTAACGCTGTATCTTTATCACAAATATCAGATAAAGCCGCAAAATCACCATAAGAACTCATACGATCTGCGCCACGTGCTCTTACATATGCACATGCAAGCATAGATAATTCTTCATCACCAGTAAAATAAATTTTTCTTTCTACTTCACTTAATGGTGTTCCAATTGCGGCACCTGCAGGACTAACATGCTTGAAACTTGCGGCACTTGGATATCCTGTCGCTTCTTTAAGTTCCTTAACAAGTTGCCAACTATTTAAGGCATCTAGGAAATTGATATATCCAGGCTTACCATTCAAAACAGTTACTGGCAACTCTTGATCATTTAAGTAAATGCGTGCCGGTTTCTGATTTGGATTACAGCCGTACTTTAATGCGATTTCTTTTGTCATAAATGCCTCTCCTATTGGTTCTTATTAAAGATGATTGTTTTTACTTCATCACTACCCGGTTCAATCTGTGTTACATATAGTGAAATCTTATTATCTTCATTTAAACTTTCCCACACATGTTGTGCATATGTTTCAAAGGATTCTTTAACTAACTTAACGAGTACTGGTTCACCTTCAAATGAAGGAAGTGGGTTTTCATCATTTTGATATGTATGAATAATACGTCCATATCCCGGTAACTCATCTGTGTAGTCAAAGAAGTAACGACGTGTACTATTCGGATTACCTTCTGCGCTCTTTAAGATTGACATTTGATAGTTAAATCCATTTATCACTGCAGAAATACGTGGTGTATAGTTTGGTTCATCTGGCTCAAATGTACGTAGACGTAAAGCTTCCTCAAAAGTTTTACCTGCCTGCATGTTTTCATAGATTGTATCTGTTTGATCACCATTTGTGACAATCAATGTATTTTCTAATTTTCTAACTGGAGAATAGATAATCAAAGAAGGGTCTACTAATTTTGTAATATCATACGCTTCTGTACGAATACCATCCTCTGTTTCTGTAAAGATTCGATTTCTACTATTCTCACTACGTCCCATAATGAAGTATGCGATACGCATCTTTCTGCCACATGGTGTACGTGCGATTACAATTCCTCTTCCAGGATAGCTTTTACTTCCTAGGTATTCATATAAGTCTTTTGCCTGCATGTTATTTCCCTTCTATCTCTTTCGCAATCATTTCCGTAGCTTGTGGTAATAATATCCACTCAGCTTCTTCCATGACCCTTTGTTGTAGTGTTTCTGGTGTATCAAATGGTAAGATATCTACTGCTTTTTGGAGCAGGATCTTTCCACCATCTGGTATTTCATTCACGATGTGTACGGTAGCACCTGTAACTTTTACACCATATGTAAGTGCTGCTTCATGTACTTTTAATCCATAATATCCTTTCCCACAGAAGGAAGGAATCAAAGATGGATGAATATTGATAATACGATTTGGATATGCACGAATAATTGTCTCATCCAAAATCGAAAGATATCCTGCTAGTACAATCATATCAATTTGATATGATTGTAATTGCTGTAATATTGCATTTGAAAATTCTTCTTGCGTTTCATAATCACGCTTTGCGATAACACAGTGTTCTATTCCTGCTTGTTCAGCACGTTGTAATGCATACACATCTGGTTTTGATGAAATGACTAGTTTTATCTTACCATGTTGTAATACTTTCCCTTGTGCATCGATCAGTGCTTGTAGGTTTGTTCCTCCACCTGAGACAAGTACTGCAATATTAATCATTCATGAATAACGACCGAATGGTCGCCCTCTTCCATGACTCCAATCTGATATGCGTCTACACCACTTTCTTTCAAGATAGATATTGTCTTTTCAACATCTTCTGGGGATACAATCATCGCCATACCAATTCCCATGTTGAAGGTATTAAACATATCATGTTCAGAAATATTTCCTTTTTCTTGTAATAAGTTAAATATTGGTAAGATTGGCCAACTACCCTTTGTAATACTCGCGTTTAGTGTTTCATTATATGCACGTGGTAGGTTCTCATAGAAACCTCCACCTGTGATATGAGCAATCGATTTCACATTCACTTCTTTTAAAACATGCAGTACAGGTTTTACATATAGTCTTGTTGGTGTTAACAATGTTTCACCTAGAGGTTTTCCTAATACATCTGCGTAATCTTGTAATGTAGTACCTGCATCAATATTAAAAACTTTACGAACAAGAGAGAAACCATTGGAATGTACTCCACTAGATGCTAGACCAATCATAACATCTCCTACTTTTACATTATTTTTATCAAGAATCTTTTCTTCATCTACGATACCAACTGTAAAACCAGCAAGATCATATTCATCTTCTGGGTAGAATCCTGGCATCTCTGCCGTCTCTCCACCAATGAGTGCACAGCCACTTTCAACACATCCATCTGCGACACCCTTGACAATTTCTGCTATCTTTTCAGGTTTATTTTTTCCACATGCAATATAGTCTAAGAAGAAGAGTGGTTGTGCACCTGCACATACAACATCATTGACACACATCGCAACACAATCGATACCGACTGTATCATGTTTATCTAACAACATCGCAAACTTTAGCTTTGTGCCAACACCATCTGTACCAGATACAAGTACTGGCTTCTTCATGCCTGTCATATCTGGCGCAAATAATCCGCCAAAACCACCGATGGAATCTAATACACCTAATGTAGTAGTACGAGATACATGTTTCTTCATCAGTTCTACTGCTTTATATCCAGCAGTCACATCAACACCTGCAGCCTTATAAGCATCACTATAACTCTTCGTCATGTTTGCTCTCCTTCTTTTCGATTTTCATTTCAAATTTTGATTTTTCAGAATGCTTAGGGATTGGTGCAGGATACTTCTCTGTAAAACATCCTGTACAAAAATCACAATTCGCATCCGATGCCATCTTCTTTACACCATCTACACTGAGATATCCTAGGGAATCTGCACCGATGGATTTACATATTTCTTCTAAGTTCATTTGACATGCAATCAGGTTTTGTTTGGAATCAATATCTGTTCCAAAATAACATGGTGAGATAAATGGTGGCGCTGATACACGTACATGTACTTCTTTAGCACCTCCATCACGTAATAGTTTAACAATACGAGCACTAGTCGTTCCACGTACGATGGAATCATCCACCATGATGACACGTTTACCCTTTACAACAGAAGAAACCACATGAAGCTTCATATTTACTGCATTTTCACGCTGTCCTTGTGTTGGTTGAATAAATGTACGTGCAATATAACGATTCTTAATAAAACCCATACCATAAGGAATACCAGATTCCTCTGCATAGCCTTGTGCTGCATCTAATCCAGAGTCAGGTACACCGATTACAACATCCGCATCAACTGGATGTTCCTTGGCTAAGATACGACCAGCGTTACGTCTAGCCTCATGTACCGGCTGATGTTGGAGAATTGAATCGCTACGAGCAAAATACACATATTCAAATACACACATATGAGGCTTTTCCTTACAGTGTGTCCGGATAGAATGCTCGATACCATCATGATCGATTACAACAATTTCTCCCGCATCAATATCACGAACATAGTCCACACCAACAGCCGCAAATGCACATGTCTCAGATGCGAATACGACTCTTCCATCTTTATCTTTTCCCATCACCAATGGACGGAATCCCTTTTTATCTCTTACTGCAATTAGCTTTTCAGGTGACATCACAACAAGGCTATATGCACCTTCAATGCGATTCATTGTATTTTCAATTGCCTTTTCAATCGAAGATGTCTTCAATCTTTCTTGGATGATAATATAACAAATAATTTCAGAGTCATTAGTTGTATGGAAGATTGCGCCCTTGCGCTCTAACTCTTCACGTAGCTCAGCAGCGTTGGTTAAGTTTCCATTGTGTGCAATCGCTAGTTGTCCTTTAATATGGCGAACCAGTAAAGGTTGTGCATTCGTATGATTAACCGTGCCAAATGTTGAATATCTGGTATGACCAATCGCCATCTGACCCTTACCTAGTTTATCTAGTTCATGTTGATCAAATACATCCCGTACTAAACCAACATCTTTATGCGATGTAATAACACCACGGTCATTGACCGCAATACCGCAACTTTCTTGTCCACGATGTTGTAAGGAAAATAAACCATAGTAAGTATCGGATACTACATCACTCACCATATTTCTGTCGTAAATGCCGAAAACACCACACTCCTCATGAATCATATCCTGCATGTTCTCTCTCCTATATTTATAATGCCTGTACTTTTTCTTGAATTTCTTGGTCTTTCACCAGTACGGCTGCACTTTGTTTCTGACGATTCTCTAATACTTTCGTTGCAAGTTCTTCATCACTGATAGCCAAGATTTGTGCTGCTAAATATGCCGCATTCTTGGAACCATCAATCGCAACTGTCGCAACTGGGATACCACTAGGCATCATGACTGTAGATAATAGTGCATCTACACCTTCTAATGCATTGGACTTCAGAGGAACTCCGATAACTGGTAGCGTTGTATGTCCTGCTACTACACCTGCTAGAGCAGCTGCCATACCAGCTCCTGCAATAATGACGCCAAAGCCATTATCCTTTGCCTTTGAGGCAAACTCCGCAACCTTTTCTGGTGTACGATGCGCAGAATATACATGTACTTCTACTGGAATTTCGAATTCCTTTAGCACTGAAACTGCCTTTGACATCACACCGAAGTCACTATCACTACCCATTAAAATCGCTACTTTTTTCATCTTTTCTTCCTCCGTTTTCTGTTAAAACAAAAAATCTGTGGAGACTCTTCCACAGACTGTATTCAAAAAGTATTCTTTCCACATTTTTGGGCGCAGAAAACAGCCATCAAAAATGTTTTTGTCGAAGCATCGACAATATATTCTATTGTTCGGAGAGTCACAACACCTAAAGCCATAGCCCCATCCTTCCTGCCCTAAAGGCATCCGTTACCAAACTATAAAACACGCTACTATCATAACAAATAGGAACTAGAAGTAAAGACGAAAAATAGAATAAAACAAGAATTATTGTAAAACTCCTACACGACTCTACGCTTTTTGTAAAAAGTTACGGTAAGTAAGTGAAATAAAGATTGCACCAAGTGGTGCTGTCACTAGGATTGCAGTAACTGCAGCTGTTAGAATCAACTCCCCACTAGCAAGCCCTGCCTCTAACGCAAGTCCTCCAATCGCTGCTTGTACCGTTGCCTTCGGAATATAGGCAATCATCGTAAATATCTTCTCTTTTGAATTGAACTTTGTTTTCATAACACTCAGATATACACCAAGCATACGGAATAGTAGCGCTAGGATTATCACAATCAAAACAACAGGTCCAAAAGATACTGCATAATCAATTCTTACACTCGCACCTACTAACGCAAATAAGAAGATCTCAGCAGGTTGCCATAACTTTGCAAGAACAGCAGAATATGTATCTGCCATCTCTGGTTTGATATGACGTATCGTAGCTGTCAAAGCCATAATAGCAAGTAAACCAGAGAATCCCACAACACCCGTCATCATTCTTTCGATTGTGATGAGTACCATCCCAATCGCAAACATGCTTGCAAGTTCAATTCCTGTAGATAACTTCAACAATCGATAGAACTTGCAAAGCACATACCCTATTACAATTCCAGAAACAATTCCAAATAAGATTGATGTTGGAATACGTAATAAGGATAATGCATTGAATTCTCCACTCTTAGCTAGTGTTAGTAATGACGTAAATAACACAATCACATACACATCATCCATCGAAGCACCAGCCATGATCAGTTGAGGAATACCTTCTTTTGTACCATACCCTTCATCCATTAGCTTTAACATGAGCGGCACAACCACAGCTGGCGATACTGCAGCTAATACAGTTCCAAGAATTGCGGCATTCAAGAGATCTAAATGCAGAAAGATTGGTGCTAAAATCATCAGTCCCAAAATCTCAAAACTTGCTGGAACAAAACACATTAGTAAAGCAGATGGTCCAACCTTCTTTAAATCTGATATCTTTAAATTCAACCCTGCACGCATCAAGATAATCATTAGCGCAATCTGTCGAATGTCAGATGAAATCTGAAAGGTTGTCGTATCAATCACGTTGAACACAAATGGTCCTAATATGATTCCCGCCAGTAAATACCCTAATAGATTTGGCAACCCTAGTTTACGCATAATCATTGCAAAAACTACACCAACTAAAATAATCATCGCAAAACTAAATAACATAACTCTATCTCCTTATATATAAAAAATGCTGATGCCCGTAACAAAAAGAAGTTACAGGAGTTATCAGCACTTATCGCGGTTTAGATTTATAATCTTGGAAAACCCCATTTCCGTCAGAAATTATAGTTCCGATTTATTACTTTGTCAAAAAGAAATCCCTGCTAGTTGTAGGGGGATTCTAGCAGGGATAACAGATTTCTTCTCGATTATAGTAATGCCTGGTTTAACATCCAGATTGTCTTAGCATAAGATGCGATAAATTCATCCATCTTCGCAGATACAAGGTAGTTATTCTCAGCATCTGCAGCTTCCTTGATTTCTGTAACACTCTTTAATAGGTACTGATAGTCAGGTAATAATTCAGAGTATAAAGTCTTCACACTTGTTACGTATGCATCTGTACCTTCTTCAATTTTTGCATTCGCAAGGAATTCCTTTAATGTTGAAACTGGCTTACCACCATTCATTAAGATTAATTCACCAACTGTATCAACCTGTGGTAATACAGCATCATATAAATTCTCAAGTTCTGGGTGAATCTGGAAGAATGACTGTCCACTTACATACCAGTGCTTATTTTGTAACTTGTGATAGAAAACGACTAAGTCGGATAATAATACATTTAATTTGTTGTTCATAATTTATAATCTCCTTTTCAATATTTTCTACAGCTGTATCAGCTGACATTGATAGTATATAATCAATTACATATATTCAATAGTATTATTTCACCATAAAATAGTATAATATTATCAAATGAAGGAGAACTATATGAATCAAGAACTTCCACTCGTAATTGAAAAAGAAAATTTCGATACACATAAACAAGATGAATTAGCACATTGGCACAATTCATTCGAATTAATCGAAGTTGTAGAAGGAAAGTTCTACTGCAATGTTGATGGATCAGAATTCCTAATCAATAAAGGTAACATCTGTATTATCAACCGTGGTAGATTGCATCACATCTACACAGAAGATTACAATACATCCATGTGTAGAAAGAAAACTATCATTTTCAATCCAGATTATTTTATTAAAGATCAAAATATTTATGAGAAATATATACTTCCATTACTCGAGAAGGATGCCTTTGCGCATATCCAATTCAATATCAAGAAAGGAATTGGCTTGGATATTAATACACTCATGAAAGAAATTGAAGCGCTAGAAGATGAAAAACCAATTGGATATGAACTCGAGGAGTATTCCTTAATATATAAAGTAATTCGCTATTTATATCTAGCATATCAATCAAGTAAACAAAGTATTCATACAACGTATGACGCAAATGTTCAAATTCAAAGAAACATGACTAGTTTTATCCACGAACACTTTAACTCAAAGATTGGTTTAGAAGATATTGCAGAAGCCGGAAAGGTCAGTAAGAGTACATGTATCCGTTTATTCCACAAGTACACTGGCAAGTCTCCCATTGACTTTTTAAATAATTATCGTTTACAGATGAGTGCTGAAAAGTTAGTCACAACTTCCGAACAAATCACAGAGATTGCTTATGCTTGTGGGTTTGGTCAGCCTAGTTACTTCAACCGTCTATTCTTAAAAGAATATAATATGACACCAAACCAATACCGTAAACAACATGCACGCATGAAGAGTTAACTAGCATATCTGGTTATATGATTTTCTATTAATCTGGTAATTTTCTCTTTTCTAGTATCTTCTATAATGAAAGTTATAGACTAGGAGATTCTCATGAAGAAAATTGTGACAATGCAGGATATATCCTGTGTAGGAAAATGCTCATTAACAGTTGCTTTACCAGTACTATCTGCGATGGGCATTGAAACTGCTGTTATCCCAACTGCCGTACTTTCAACACATACCATGTTTCAAGGTTTCACCTTCCATGATTTAACCAGTGAAGTAAATCCAATACTCGCTCACTGGCAAAAAGAAGGCTTTACATTCGATGGAATCTATACAGGATATCTTGGTTCCTTCGAACAAATCGATCTTGCAAAAAAGATATTTGAAGAGTTTGGAACCCATGCCCTACGAATCGTAGATCCATGCATGGCAGATAATGGAAAACTATACACAGGATTCGACATTCCATTTACTAAGAAGATGCGTGATTTGTGTGCCATCGCAGACATCATCGTACCAAATCTCACAGAAGCTTCCTTCTTATTAGATATCCCATATCAGGAAAAGTATGATGAAGAATACATCAAGCATGTATTACGTCAATTAACAGACCTTGGCTGTCATACTGCAATTATCACCGGTGTAACATTTGAACCAGGCCGTATCGGTGCGTATGCATATGAAAAGGATACAGATACATACACGACATACTTTAACGAAGAAGAACCACAACACTTCCACGGTACAGGTGATATTTGGGCAAGTACCTTCAGCGGAGGTCTTTTACAAGGTTTATCCCTACTACAAGCAATGACACTTGCCTGTGACTATGTTAAGGAATCTATCCACAACACATTGGAAGAAGAAAATCATAATATCTATGGTGTTAACTTTGAACAAGCAATGCCATTCTTAATCACATCATTACAGGAATACAAAAAGGAACACTAGTTCCTTTTTTCTATGCAAGCATGTTATTTACGCATCTTCTTTCGTACGCGATTGATATGTCTTTCAAAACTTCCATTCTGTATTAACTCTGCAACGATATACTGCATTAATGTTGAAACCGTATTGGAGCGAAAAGAGATTCTGTCTTGAAACTCCTTTAGGTTCTTCTTTGGTAATATCATATATCCTATTCGAACAGATGGCGCAATGGTATTGGAAAAAGTATTTAGATAGATTACTTGTT
>CALEMV010000230.1 GCA_937910655.1 uncultured Solobacterium sp. | reverse complement strand
ATGGTGAGATTTTAGTCGAACCACAAGAATCTGTCAGAGGTCGTTCTGTTTTCATTATTCAGTCAACATGCAACCCAGTATCAGAACGTTTGATGGAAGTTCTCATCTGCATCGATGCATGTAAACGTGCAAGTGCTGGTGAAATTAACGTTATTATGCCTTATTACGGTTATGCACGTCAGGATCGTAAAGCTAAACCACGTCAGCCAATTACATCGAAGCTAGTCGCAAACCTATTACAGGTTGCAGGGGCTCACCGTGTTGTAACATTTGATTTACACGCTGCACAGATTCAGGGTTACTTCGACATTCCAATCGATGATATTACAGCAGTACCAATGCTAGCAAGTTACTTCAAGGAATTAGAGATTCCAAAAGAAGAATTGGTAGTTGTTTCACCTGATCATGGTGGAGTTACACGTGCTAGAAGAGTCGCTGATTTATTAGATGCACCTATCGCAATTATTGATAAGCGTCGTCCAAAGCCAAACATGGTAGAAGCACAGAATATCATTGGTGATGTAAAGGATAAGATATGCATCGTGATTGATGATATCTGTGATACAGCAGGTTCCCTTGTGGCAGGATGTGAAATCTTAAAGCGCCATGGTGCTAAGGATATCTACACTGGAATTACACATGGTGTATTCTCACGTGATGCAATTGCGAAGATTGAAAACTCACCTATTACAAAGATGGTGATTACGGATACAATTCCACTTCGTGAAGACCAAAAGACAAGTACAACAAAGATTCAAGTATTATCTATCGCTGAAATGCTTGCGAATACAATTGAATCAATCGAAAATCATACACCTGTATCCAAGGTATATGAAGAATACTCATTCGACAGTTTTAAATAAGAGATATAAAAAGATGGCAGATGCCATCTTTTTTCTTGAACTAATCAACAATAAAAAAGAACGGATAAACCGTTCTTTTGTTCGTACAATGTTCTTAATTAGAGCTTTGTTACGTTGGAAGCCTGTGGTCCACGATTAGACTCTGTGATGTCGAAGCTTACTGCAGCGCCTTCATCAAGTGTCTTGAATCCTTCACTCTGAATTGCTGAGTAATGAACGAAAACGTCCTTACCTTCATCAGTTGTGATGAATCCGTAGCCCTTTTCAGCATTAAACCATTTTACCTTGCCTGTTGCCATTGTGCCTTTGAATCTCCTATTCTATGATACGGAAGTAAATCCTGTATTCTCTATTATGATATACTGGCAATGTTAAAAACACAAGTTTTATTTACGTAGAGCGCATGAATAAAGGGGATAGAGAAGGTTTCAATCAATACAAAAGTATATTCTGTATCTTTGCAAAAACATACTTTCAACGTATAATAATACCGATAACAGCAATGAAAAGAAGAGTACATTTTCTTAGAAACGTAGAGAGTATGTGGTAGGTGAAAACATGCATGAAGGGGAAATGGAACATGGTCTTGGAGCTGGTCATGCGAATAGTATGATCCGGAGACGTCCGTTACAACGAAGAGAGGCAGATGAGTGATTCATCCGCAAGACAAAGGTGGTAACGCGTGCAAGACGTCCTTTCATTTGGGATGTCTTTTATTTTGAGGAGGTACGCAAAAATGGAAAACAAAAAACCGTATTACATTACAACCGCAATCGCATATACATCAGGAAAACCACATATCGGAAATGTTTATGAGATTGTACTAGCAGACGCAATCGCTAGATTTAAACGTGCAGAAGGCTATGACGTACGTTTCCAAACAGGAACAGACGAACATGGTCAAAAGGTAGAAGAGAAGGCAAAGGCTGCAGGTAAGACACCAAAACAATTCGTAGATGATGTCGCAGCAGTCATCAAACAACAGTTTGATGTTATGAATACTTCTTATGACTACTTCATTCGTACTACTGATGAATCACATGAAAGACAAGTACAGAAAATCTTCAAGAAGTTCTATGACCAGGGTGATATCTATAAGGGATATTATGAAGGCTTATATTGTCAAGAAGATGAAGCCTTCTACACAAAGAGTCAGTTAACAGAAGAAGGAAAGTGTCCTGTCTGTGGTGGCGAAGTTGTACCGATGAAGGAAGAAGCTTACTTCTTTAAGATGAGTAAGTACGCTGACCAATTGATGAAGTATATCGATGAACATCCACATTTCATTCAACCTGAAAGTCGTAAGAATGAAATGGTAAATAACTTCTTAAAACCAGGATTACAAGACCTTTGCGTATCGCGTACATCCTTTAAGTGGGGAATCCCAGTAGATTTTGATCCAAAGCATGTTGTATATGTTTGGATTGACGCATTATCCAACTATATTACAGGTCTTGGATATGATGCGGATGGAAATCACGGTCCACTATATAAGAAATACTGGCCAGCAGATCTTCATTTGATTGGTAAGGATATTATCCGTTTCCATACAATTTATTGGCCAATCATGTTAATGGCATTAAATGAACCATTACCAAAACAGGTATTTGGGCACCCATGGTTATTGATTGGTGATTCTAAGATGTCTAAGTCACACGGTAATGTGATTTATGCGGATGACTTAGTGAAGTTATTTGGTGTAGACGCTGTTCGTTTCATTATGTTACATGAGATGCCATTTGCACAAGATGGACATGTGACATATGACCTAATGATTGAACGTATTAACAGTGACCTTGCGAATAACCTAGGTAACTTAGTGAATCGTACAATCTCCATGCAGAATAAGTACTTCGGTGGAGTTGTTGCGAATCCAAATGTTAGTGAACCAATTGATGATGAACTGAAGGCAGTAGCTACAGGCACTGTGAAGAAGGTCATTGAGAAGATGGATGAACTTAGAGTGGCTGATGCAATCCAGGATATCCTTGATTTATTCTCTAGATGTAACAAGTATATCGATGAGACAACACCATGGGCACTTGCAAAGGATTCCGATAAGATTGAGCGTCTTGCGACTGTTCTATATAACTTATTAGAATCTGTACGTATCGCAGCTGTATTGATGGAACCATTCTTCCCAGAGACATCCAAGAAGATCTTAGATGACTTAAATACACAACAAAGAGACTTCGAAACAATCTCTGAATTTGGCAAGCTTGAAACTGGTATCCACGTTGCAGAGAAGCCAGAAATCTTATTTGCACGTATTGATGAAAAAGCAATTCAATCTAAAATTGATATGATCAATGAAATCAATGCGAAAGCACGTAAGAAGGAAATTGAAAAGAAGCCAACTGTTACGGTAGAAGACTTCCAGAAGATTGACCTGCGCGTTGGTAAGGTCCTCTCTTGTGAAAGACATCCAGATGCGGATAAGCTCTTCGTACTAAAAGTAGACTTAGGTGATGGTGAAGTACGTCAGATTGTTTCTGGCTTAGCACAAAGCTATACACCAGGACAAGTCATCGGCAAGAGTATTGTAATGATTGCTAACCTACAACCAACAGTCATCCGTGGTATTGAATCACAGGGCATGTTACTAGCTGGTAAGGAAGAAAAGACAATCGGACTTGTTGAAGTCAACGGCTTAACTCCAGGCACAAAAGTTCAATAATCACTAAACCTGTATCGGGAATCTCTTGATGCGGGTTTTCTTTTGTTTCGGAATATGAAAATCAAACATATAATAGATATGGATTAAGAAAAGGAGAAACCTTCCATGGTCGCTATACACGAAGCGAAACAATCAGATATAAAAAGACTATTAGAATTATCTTTGATGTGGGAAAAAGAAGAGAGTTGTTATGGATATCGAGCCAATACAGAAGATGACTTTCAAGATTGTTATATCTTAGCGGCGTATGATGATGAACTGATAGCTTATATTTTTGGCAAAGAGGAAATACAAGAAAAACAAACAAGTGTGATAGATAAAAACATGCATTACTTTGAGATAGAAGAACTTTATGTACATCCATCTTATCGCTCACGTGGGGTTGGGAAACAATTGATGGAAAGCCTTGAAAAAGAACTGAAGAAAAAAGGGCTAAGAATGATGGTGTTAAGTACTGCTACAAAAAACTGGAAAGCAATCATGCACTTTTATATTGATGAAATAGATATGAATTTCTGGAGTGCAAGATTATATAAACGTCTATAATCCATTTGGATTCAAGCAATGTGATGTATAATACAAACAAGGAAGTAATTTATGGAAAAATTTACAATCGTAACAAGATTTGATGACCAATCAAAACAGATTGGTGACAAAATCAAACAAGTATTACAAAGCAATCAATATGAATATAACGAGGAAAATCCAGATACAGTCTTTGTAGTCGGTGGAGATGGTACTTATATCAAAGCCATTCATGACTACATGGAACTGATACCAGACGTGAAATTCTTGGGGTTACATACAGGAACACTAGGTTTTTTTACAGACTATCAAGACAATGAAGTTGATGCTTTATTAGAGATGTACTTATCTGGCAAATATGAAATTAATGAATATCCATTACTAGTAACGGAAGTAAACGGGAATATTTACCATGCGGTAAATGAAATACGTGTTGAAAATATTGCACGTACACAAATCCTGGATGTTCATCTAAGCGATGAATATCTAGAAACATTCCGTGGCACTGGTATGTGTGTATGCACACAACTGGGTTCTACAGCATATAACCGTTCATTAGGTGGTGCAGTCATTCAAGAAGGTTTAGATTTAATTGAACTTTCAGAGATTGCCGGTATTCATCATAGTAAATCACGTTCACTATTTGCACCAATCGTATTAAGTAAAGATACAAAAGTGAAGCTAAGCTCCGAAAGCTTTGAAAAGGCAATCCTTGGTGTAGACTCTGATGTTTATACAATTGACGAGATTAAAGAATTAGAGATTCGTATATGCGATCAAAAACGTGTACGTATGATCAAAGGAAAGAAAGTATCCTATTTTACAAAACTAAGTTCACTATTTTAACAGGAGGCTAGTATGCAATACATGCATTCATATTTTCAAATTTTGAAATTTCCACTGATTGTAATTGCATTCGCATGCTTTCTGTGTGGTGTATCAAATATAATCCTTCATCCTGCATATGGATTAGTCACCATCATCGCAAATGATGGTGTCTTCTTGGTAGGGGAACTATTAGGTATTATTGCACGAACAATCTTAATGTATGCACCATTACTCATTCTATTAAGACTATTAACGCAAAAGAAAAACAGCTCGGTAACTGTTGGAGCTGGTATCATTGGTTATTTTGCATTCCACGCTGCTACAATGTTTGTGCCAGCACCAGTATTGCCATCTTATGCGTATAATGCACTATTCAATATAGGTATCACATCTTCATCTGTTAGTTATTTATCAGGTTCTGCGAACTATCCATTATTAACAGGAATGGTTGGTACAATTATCGTGACAATGTTAACGTATATCGCTTGTCGAACAGGAAGCCATCATGGGATTGGGCAAGCTTCACTATTAAAACAAACAGATGCGTTATTAAAAACAGTTATATATTGTATATTAGCAGGTGCTGTATTTGGTGTTATTTGGCCATACTTTATCCTGTTCATTGTACGTTTGGTAAACTATATCTCTTCTGATTTAGGTAGCCCATTTAATATGATTCTCTATGGAATCACTGATCGTTTCTTGCAACTGTTCCACTTAAACGCATTGATTCGACAACCACTATGGTATTCGCCATCCGGTGGATTATGGACAAATATTGCAGGTGCTACGGTTGTGGGTGACGCAAATGTGTGGACTGCACAGCTAGGTGCAGGAACACTTACATCTGGGGCAGGAAAATTATTTGCACCATATTATGTTATGAATATCTTTGCGATACCTGCAATGATATGGGGAATGTACAGTATCGGTACATCAAAGGAACAACGTGCAAAAGTACAAAAATTATGTATTGTAGGTACACTCATTTCCATGATATCTGGCACAACGATACCACTACAAATTATGATGTTTATGGTTAGTCCATTACTATTCTTTTTCCATCTTGGATATAATGGATTCTTATACGGATTATTTTCAACATTACATGTAAATCTTGGCTATCTTACAATAGATACCAATACCGTTACTGCAATTCCAGGAACACTGCCAGAACTATTAAGCTACTTAAAATATACAAGTTTATATCGTAACTTGATTATTGTAGTCATTGTCGGTGTGATTTCTGCGATTGTCTACTTCTTAGCTACAAGACTATACTTCCGTCATCTATCAACAGGATTAATCATCCGTGATGAAGGTGAAAAAATGGTAAAGCAAATCATCAAGTATATTGGTGGCCAAGAGAACATCAAACATGTAGATGCCAACGCTACATCACTTATGATTACGGTATATGATAAAGAAATTGTACATGAGAGAGAACTTATGGATCTAGGATCAATTAGTATCACACGCGATGAAAATGTATATACTTTACTCTATGGCGCAAAATCGTATTTATTGCATAAAGGAATTATCAATTCCTTGCGCACAGTGGTGTAGGAAAATAATAAATCAATGACTCTACAGTGAATTCTAACTGTAGAGTTTTTATATTAGATACTAGGTTCATGTTTCGACTATAGTCGAAACATTTCATGATTTTGGCTAGTATTTCGATTATAGTCGAAATAGTAAAAA
>CALEMV010000229.1 GCA_937910655.1 uncultured Solobacterium sp. | reverse complement strand
GTATACGTGAGTTCGATTCTCATCACTCGCTCCATTAGTTAAATTAGTCCAAAGTCAGGGGCTTTTTTTTATGTCTTTTTTGCTTTTTTGGAGTGATATTATGCGTATTTTTGTATCTTTTAAGGGTTTTTGACAAAGAGAATTTGCGCTTTTTACTATATTTTCTTGTGAAATTATTGTTATACTATATACAGATGCAAGGATTTGCATAGATTCAATAGGGGAAACAGGAGAAAATGAAATGAAGAAATTAAGTGTATTATTGTTGGCATTGGCAGTAACATTTGGATCTGCTGGTTGTACAAGAAAGACATTATCTGACATTGTAAATGAAAACAATGGTGGTACAGAAAACAATACAACAACAGATTCAGATAACGGCTATCATGAATATGAAGTTGGTGATTCAGTTGAGACAATGTTCTTTAACTTCACAGTAGAAGATTTCTTATCTTCTACAGATATTAGTGGAAATAAGCCTGATGCAGGTAAGCAGTTCGTGGCTGTAAAGCTTAAAGTTGAAAATACATTTGGTCAAGATATCCAGATGTTCTCAACAGACTTCTTACTTGAATGGGATAAGACAAGTGCTGATGATAAGGGTGTAGATGGACCTCACTCTTATTATGATAAGGATGCAATCTTCAACGAAGAATTTGAAAAAGAGTATACTCTAACTTCAGGTGAGTCAAAAGAAGGTGTTCTTGTGTTTGAAATTCCTGAAGGTGTAACAGATGTTTCACTTACAGCACAAGATATTTATAACGATAAACAAGGCAACCAGCACAAAGGTGACGTTTACATCGTTCATATTGATTTATCAGCACAATAGTAGGAATAAAGCTGAATTATCCATTGGGTAGTTCAGTTTTTATGTGTAAATTAGAAATAATTGTATAAATTGGATATGCTATACATATAAATAGGGGAGATTTTAACTAATGAGAGAATTTGTGCCTGGAGATATCATTCAGCATTTTAAAAGAGAAACAGTTGACCAAAATAGTATGCGATACCTATATGAATTTATTGGTATTGCGATACATTCTGAAACTCGTGATAGGGTAGTAGTTTATCGAGCTTTGTATGGAGATAAAGGATTATTTGTTAGACCGTACGAAATGTTTATGGAAGAAGTAGATCACGTTAAGTACCCAGAAATACGACAAAAATATCGTTTTGAAAAAATTAGAAAGTAGAATATTCACAAGTTAAATTGTTATTTTTTATTATTTTATTTGTATTAATCGGTAATAAATAAGTATTATTATAAAAAAATATGACAATTGTATAAAATTAAATAGTTTAAAAAAGTGGCTATAGATAGCCACTTTTTTACATCTTCTAGTTTCCGGACAACGTAAAATTAAAAGTATATACAGTAAATCCTTAAGAATTTATAAAGAGGATATGCGTTGACGGTCAATTTGCATGGTGATATTATTTTTTCATCGGAAACGCGAAAGCGCTTTCCACAGTTTCAAAGCCAAATAATTTAGGGGAGGAAAGAAAAACTTTTATGAAGAAATTATTTGCGGTTATGACTTCTGCGGTTTTAGCACTATCACTTGTTGGTTGTGGTTCTAAGACAAGCGACAAAGGCGGAAGTACAAACACAGAATCATCAGTTTCAAACGCTGATAAGCCATTAGTATGGTACAATCGTCAGCCATCTAACAGTACAACAGGTGAGTTAGATAAAGATGCTTTAAACTTCAACAAGGATACTTACTATGTAGGTTTCGATGCTAACCAGGGTGCAGAATTACAGGGTAAGATGGTTGCTGATTACATTGCAGCTCACAAGGATATCATCGACCGTAACGGTGATGGTGTTATCGGTTACGTATTAGCTATTGGTGACGTTGGTCACAACGACTCTATTGCTCGTACAAGAGGTGTTCGTAAGGCTTTAGGTACAGCTGTTGAAAAGGATGGCGCTATTGACGCTACTCCAGCAGGAACAAACACAGATGGTTCCGCTACAGTAGTTAAGGATGGTAAGGTTGGCGACTTCAAGGTTCGCGAACTTGCTTCTCAGGAAATGAAGAACTCTGCAGGTGCTACATGGGATGCTGCTACTGCAGGTAACGCTATCGGTACATGGTCAGCTTCATTTGGTGATGAAATTGACTTAGTTATTTCTAATAACGATGGTATGGGTATGTCAATGTTCACAGCATGGGCTAAGGATAAGAAGGTTGCTACTTTCGGTTATGATGCTAACAGTGATGCAGTAGCTGCTATTGCTGAAGGTTACGGTGGAACAATTTCTCAGCACGCTGACGTTCAGGCTTACTTAACATTAAGAGTATTACGTAACGCTTTAGATGGTGTTGATATCAAGACAGGTATCGCTACTGCTGATGAAGCTGGAAACGTTCTTGAAGAAGGCGTTGACTACGTATATAACGAAGCAGATCGTTCATTCTATGCATTGAACCTTGCTGTAACAGCTGATAACTACAAGAACTTCATGGATGCTACTAAGACATTTGAACCAGTATCTAAGGAAGTTAAGAGCGAAACTAAGAAGGTTTGGTTGGACATCTATAACGCTTCAGACAACTTCTTAAGCTCAACATACCAGCCATTACTTGAAAAGTATGATGACTTACTACACTTGGATGTTGAATACATCGGTGGTGATGGCCAGACTGAGTCAAATATCACAAACCGTTTAGGAAACCCAAGTCAATATGATGCGTATGCTATTAACATGGTTAAGACAGACAACGCTACATCATATACTTCACTCTTAAAGTAATTCAGTAAGATTTTCTAAGAGGCTAGCAGGTAGGCTTTTGAAAACCTGATAGCCTCTTTCTAAGTAGTTTGTAGTTAACCATACTGCTTATGATTTTTAGTTAAACAGGGGTAAATCAATTATGTCAGAAAGAAATGACAATTTAATCTTGTCGATAAAGGGTATGTCGAAATCATTCGGCAGAAACAGAGTACTTGATCACATCAATTTAGATGTGAAACCCGGCTCAATTATGGGTCTCATGGGTGAAAATGGTGCCGGCAAATCCACTATGATGAAGTGTTTGTTCGGTACATATCAAAAAGATGAAGGAAGTATCTTCCTAGATGGAAAAGAAGTAAGTTTTACTGGTCCAAAGGATGCGCTTGAAAATGGTATTGCGATGGTTCACCAAGAATTGAATCAGTGCTTAGAGCGTAGTGTTATTGATAACCTATTCTTAGGACGTTATCCAGTAAACTCTTTAGGTGTTGTTGATGAAGGTAGAATGAAGAAGGAAGCTTCTGAGTTATTCCGTAGTTTAGGTATTACAGTCAATTTGACACAGCCAATGCGTACGATGTCCGTATCTGCTCGTCAGATGTGTGAAATCGCAAAGGCTATTTCGTATCATTCCAAGATTATTGTTTTGGATGAGCCTACATCATCATTAACAGAACCAGAAGTTAAGAAGTTATTCCAGATGATGCGTAAGCTACGTAGTCAGGGTATTTCCATTATCTATATTTCTCATAAGATGGATGAAATTTTTGATATATGTGATCAGGTGTCTGTATTACGTGACGGTAAGATGATCATGACAAAAGATGTTACTGACACAAATATGAATGACTTGATTGCGGCGATGGTTGGACGTTCTCTTGATAACCGTTTCCCTCCGGTTGATAATACACCAGGTGAAACGATTCTTTCTGTCAAAGATCTTTCAACTAAGTTTGCACCATACCTTGACGATGTAAGTTTCGATGTTAAGGAAGGTGAAATCTTCGGCTTGTATGGTCTAGTTGGTGCTGGACGTACAGAGTTAATGGAAACAATCTTTGGCGTTCGTACAAGAGCAGCAGGTCGTGTTTATTACAATGGCAAGCTCATGAACTTCGATAGTGCAAAAGAAGCCATGGACAATGGATTCGCTATGATTACCGAAGAAAGAAAGGCTAACGGATTATTCTTAAAGAGTGATTTAACTTTCAATACTTGTATTGCAAATATGGATCACTATAAGAATGGTATTGTTGTGTCTGATGAGAAGATGAAGAAGGCAACAGTTAAGCAAATTGCCTTAATGCATACAAAGTGTATGGGACCAGATGATGCAATTACATCACTATCTGGTGGTAACCAACAGAAGATCATCTTCGGTAAGTGGTTAGAAAGAAATCCAAAGGTATTTATGATGGATGAGCCAACTCGTGGTATCGACGTTGGTGCGAAATACGAAATCTATGATTTAATTATCAAGATGGCGAAGATGGGTAAGACAATTATTGTATGTTCATCTGAAATGCCAGAGATTCTCGGTATCACAAATCGAATCGGTGTTATGTCCAATGGACGTCTTGCTGGAATCGTTAATACAAAAGAGACAAATCAGGAAGAACTCCTGAGACTCAGCGCAATGTATTTGTAATCGGAGGGGTTAGACATGAGTCAAAATAACGAAAAATTAGGGGCAGAGATTCTCTCTGTTGATCAGGAAGAAAGCCTACTAAAACCAATTACGGACCACGTAGGTAAGATTCAAGCACAAATCGATGAATTACGTAAAGATGGAACAGATAAGACAGTTGAGTTACTAAACGTAATTCAGATGACAAAGAACGATAAGAGCTTATCAAAGAACGAAAAGGAAAACCGTATCGCTGAGGCTAAGAAGGCTTTAGAAGCTGCTCAACAAGTTGAAAAAGCAAATAAGCCAGCTGTAGATAAGTTAATCAATGAAGGCGTTACTTATTTAAATCAGCATTTTGAAAAGGAATACTATTCAAAGGTTGTCGCAAGTTGCGCTGCTGAAAAAACTCTTGCCGCAAAGAGATATAGCGATCTTTTAGCTGAACTAAAGAATATTCATGCACAGAATCTTTCTAAGATTACTGGTAATGACGCTGATGCAAAACAAGAACTCAAAGATGAAAAGTATGTATATAAGAATAAAGTCTTTGATGCGAAATTAACATACCAAAAGGAATTACAAGCAATTAAGGATCGTAAACATGAAGCGTTTATTCAACGTTATCATTTAATCGATCTATTGAAGATGTCTAAATTCAGCTTTGCTGAAACACAGGCACAGAAGATTGAACATTACTTATATACATTCAACCGCAAGGATTGGTTATTACGTAATGGTCTATATCTAGTCATTATTCTTGTATTTATTGGCTTAGGTATCGTTACTCCAATTATCAAGAAAACTCCTTTATTTACAGTCAATAACATCTTAAATATCTTACAGCAGGCATCTCCAAGAATGTTCTTGGCATTAGGTGTAGCTGGCGTGATAATGCTTGCAGGTACTGACTTATCTATTGGACGTATGGTGGGTATGGGTATGGTAGCTTCAACAATTATCATGCACAAGGGCATCAACACTGGTGCGGTGTTTGGTAAAGTATTTGACTTCACAAGCCTTCCAGTTGGTGCAAAAGCAGTATTGGCATTGCTTGTGTGTATTATCTTATGTACAATCTTTACTTCCATTGCTGGTTTCTTCAAGGCAAAGTATAAGATGCACCCATTTATTTCTTCTATGTCCAACATGTTAATTATCTTCGGTATGGTTACATATGCGACAAAGGGTGTGTCCTTCGGTGCTATCGAAAATGATATTCCAGCAATGATTATTCCAAAGATTGGTAACTTTCCAACAATTATCTTATGGGCTGCTATAGCTGTAATTGTTGTATGGTTTATTTGGAATAAGACAACATTTGGTAAGAACCTATATGCAGTGGGTGGAAACCCAGAAGCTGCTGCTGTATCAGGTATTGATGTATTTAAGGTGACAATCATGGCATTTGCTATGGCTGGTGTACTTTACGGTTTTGGTGCATGGCTAGAATGTAACCGTATGGTAGGTTCTGGTTCTGCTGCGTATGGACAAGGTTGGGATATGGACGCTATCGCTGCCTGCGTAGTTGGTGGTGTATCCTTCTCTGGTGGTATCGGTAAGATTTCTGGTGTTGTTGTCGGTGTAACAATCTTTACAGCGTTAACATACTCATTAACAATCTTAGGTATTGATACAAACCTTCAGTTCGTATTCGAAGGTCTCATCATCTTGGCTGCGGTAACATTGGACTGCTTAAAGTACGTTCAAAAGAAGTAATTCAATTTGCGGAAACCAGAAATGGCTTCCGCTTTTTTATATGTTTGTTCTCGGGTATAATACTGATATGGAAATCAATGAACTAAAAGAAAAATATTACTCTCTAGACAATAGTTATGAACGCTATATGTTACTTCAAGAATACCAAAATGATCATGGTATAGATGAAATTGTAAAAGGTATGTTGGAAGTATTACTGAAGCGTTATGGAAATGCAAAGTTAAGAAAACCTGCTGATCATTTTATGCATGCATGTTTAATGATGAAGGTGATGGCTGACGAAAGTTTTGGAAGCCTTACACTTACAAAGAAAAAGCAGGAATATCAACAACTCCTACGAGAACTAGCGCTAAATGATGAACAATCTGAATATCTAATTGCAGAGTGGAAACATCTGGCCAGAACCTACATTCGCTTAAGTAAAAAGAACAATTCAAAATCCTATTTCTTTGGAATGGGGAAGCGCGATGAACATGTGGTTGTTGGAAATGTAGCAGATGAAAT
>CALEMV010000228.1 GCA_937910655.1 uncultured Solobacterium sp. | reverse complement strand
ATGTATCGCAGTTGCAGTGTTTTCCTCAATTGTAAATGAGAGTCTTCCTGCAAAGCGTAAAGCACGGAGTATTCGTAAGGCATCTTCGTCAATGCGTTCATGAGGATTACCAATACAACGTATAATTTTATGTTGTAAATCTTCAATACCACCAAAGAAATCAATTAAGCCTTCGCTTTTGTTATAACAGAGTGCGTTAATCGTAAAGTCACGTCGTTTACAGTCTTCTTCGATGTTGTTGGAGAATGAGACTGTGGATGGGTGACGGTGGTCTTCATAGGTATTCTCGCTACGAAATGTTGTGATTTCAACAGGCTGTCCTTTGGAAAGAACGGTAATCGTACCATGTTGAATGCCTGTCTTAAATACTCTATATGATGAGAATACCTGTAGCATTTCATCTGGGATTGCGTCTGTTGTTAGGTCGTAGTCATGAATCGGCAGCCCTAGTAAAGCATTGCGAATTGCGCCACCGACAACATAGGCGTTATAGTGATTTTGATTTAACAAGTCGATAAGAACTTGAATATATTCTGGAATCTGAATTTTCATAATTCTATTATAGTTAGATTGTTAAAGAAATGGATAGAAATCCTCATGAACATAGGAATAATCGCATAAAATATGGCTGTTTATCAGATTTTTCCTTTAATTTCATTCCGCAACATCTTATGATTATTATAGGTAAAATATTTTTGGTAAAGAACAATCCGATACAAGGGGGATTATATGAGAATAGGACAATCAACGGATATTCATCGTCTCGCAGAAGGACGCAAACTCATTTTGGGTGGTGTGGAGATTCCATCAGACTTGGGTCTTGTTGGGCATAGTGATGCGGATGCGTTATGTCATGCGGTTGCGGAAGCTATCCTTGGCGCACTTGCATTAGGTGATCTTGGGAAATGGTTTCCAGATACGGATCCAAAGTGGGAAGGTGCTGATTCTATTAAGATTCTTGCGCAGGTTGGTGTAATGATGCGTGAGCGTGGATATGTGATTGGAAATGTTGATAGTCTTATTATGATTGAAAAGCCAAAAATGGCACCACATATTATGGCAATGCGAGAAAACATTGCTAGAGCACTTGTATGTGATTTGGATAGTGTTAGTGTGAAAGCAACACGTGGAGAAGGTTTAGGATTTGTTGGAAAATCGGAAGGTGTACAAGCACAGGCAGTTGTACTCCTTGTAAAGGAGGGCTAGCTCATGTTTGCGAAAACATCAGAAGTGAAAGTGTTACGTGATCCGGTACATGGCTATGTACATATTGATTTACAGGTGGTATGGGATATCGTCAATAGCAGTTGGTTTCAACGCTTACGTCGCATTCGTCAATTGGGTGGAGCATATGTTGTATATCATTGTGCAGAACATACTCGTTTTTCTCACTCCCTTGGGGTGTATGAAATCGTGCGTCGTATGGTGACGGAAGTTCCGGATATTGTAAATGCATTAAATGAATATGATAAGGTAACAATCATGTTAGCAGGTCTGTTGCATGATATTGGTCATGGTCCTTATAGCCATGCGTTTGAAGCTGTTACCGGAACATCGCATGAAGTATTTACCTGTCGCATCATCGAAGAGAATACGGAGATTACGAAGATACTAGAAGCTAGCGCAAAGGGTCTAGCGAAAGATGTTGCGGATGTCATTCGTCATAAGAGTAAGAATCCATTATTGGTACAAATGATTAGTTCACAACTGGATGCGGACCGTATGGATTATTTGTTGCGTGATGCGTACTTTACAGGGACGAAGTATGGTGAGTTTGATTTGGAGAGAATCTTACGTACGCTTCGTGTAGTAGATGGAAATCGTCTGGTAGTTAAAGAAAGTGGTGTCTACGCAGTTGAAAATTACATCATGGCAAGATATCACATGTATTGGCAGATTTATTATCATCCAGTAGCACGTAGTTTTGAGACTATTTTACATTTACTCTTTAAGCGTTTGAGGGATTTAAAGAGTGTGAGTGATCCTTCAATCATTCCATTATTTAAACCTGTTTTAACAGGCAAGAAGATTTCTTTAAACCAGTACTTTATGTTAGATGAATATGCATTTAGTTATGGCTTTTCGATGTTATGTGAACATAAGGATCCTATCGTGCGTGATTTGTCCTTACGTATCCGTGATCGTAAATTATTTGCATACTCTGAAAGTAATCCATCTAACAACCGGAAGTTACGTCATCAGATGAAGAAAGCTGGATATAATCTAGTCTACTATTGGTCAAAGGATGAGGTATATCAAATGCCATATGAGCCTTATACAGATAGTAGAGGTGATGCGGTTTGGGTGAAGAAAAAGGATGGAACGATTGTGGAAATGTCGAACGCATCGAATATTGTATATAGTTTAGTACATGGACCTGTCCATGATGTATTTAGCGTATATTATCCAAAGG
>CALEMV010000227.1 GCA_937910655.1 uncultured Solobacterium sp. | reverse complement strand
AAGTCGATATTCATAACCCACATAAGGCAGAATCTGAAGCCTTTATGTTAGAAGTCATCAAGGAACATCTAGCAAAACTAGGTTCAGATGTAAAAGTGATGTTTAAGTTAACAATTCCAACTGTGAATAACTTATATGCGGATTTAATGAAAGATCCACATGTAGTACGTGTTGTTGCTCTATCAGGTGGATACTCACAAGATGAAGCTTGTCACCTACTATCACTCAACCACGGCATGATTGCGTCCTTCTCACGTGCTTTTGCACAAGATCTACGCTATCAACAGACAGACGAAGAGTTTGACGCAACTGTAAAAGCAGCCATCGCCAAAATCTACGCAGCTTCCATCGCATAGTCATCTATTCTATCAGATACAAAAAGAACTATGGCACAGTTTTGTGTAATAGCTCTTTTTTTCATGTATGCATGTATAAACTATTTAATCAGTTCTATATAACTGCCATATCCTTCCGCTTCCATCTTTTCAATTGGAATAAAGCGTAAGGAAGAACTATTGATACAGTAACGTAAGCTACCCTTATCACGCGGCCCATCCGCAAAGACATGTCCTAAATGACTATTCGCATAACGGCTACGCACTTCCGTACGAACCATACCAAACTGTAAATCAATCTTCTCAGTAATCACATCTGGAATAATTGGCTTAGAGAATGCTGGCCATCCACAACCAGACTGAAACTTATCCGTGGACAAAAATAATGGTTCTCCTGAAACAATATCCACATAGATACCCTTCTGAAATAAATCATCATATTCATTTTGATAAGGATGTTCTGTCTTTGCATTCTGTGTTACTTCATACTGTAACGCAGTTAACTTCTCTTTCAACTCTTCTTTTGAAGGTTTGTTATATTCCGTTTCTAATATATTTTTTCTAATTTTTTCGTTCATAGGATTACCTATCACTTTCTAACTAATTTTTTGTATAATGAAAATACGAGGTATGATATGGAACTGATTACAGAACTCATGGATCAAGCACAAATCGAGCGTTCTCTAACACGTATCGCTCATGAGATTATCGAACGAGATAGTTCATCTCCAAATGTATGTTTAGTCGGCATCAAGCGTCGCGGTATTCCACTCGCACAAAAGCTAGCTGAAAATATAAAAAAATATACAAGTGTAGAACTTCCTGTTGGGGAAGTGGACATCTCTTTATATCGCGATGATTTAACGGAACTAAGCGAAACCCCAAAAACAACCAACATCATTTTGCCCGAGAATATTCAAGATTATGTTGTAATCCTTGTGGATGATGTTATTTACACTGGCAGAACGATTCGTGCAGCGATTGATGCAGTATTCTCGCATGGTCGTCCAAAAGCTATACAGCTTGCAGTACTGATTGATCGTGGTCATCGCGAATTACCAATACGACCAGACTTCGTAGGAAAAAATGTACCTACCTCTCGTGATG
>CALEMV010000226.1 GCA_937910655.1 uncultured Solobacterium sp. | reverse complement strand
CGATTACAGCGATTTGGTGGTTTGTATTCTCATTACCTTTATTAAAGACATATAAACAAACTCATTATATTGAGAATACGAAGAACGCTATTGCCGAAAGTTTTAAACGCTTAGGAAACACACTCAAGAATGCGACAAAGCATAAGAAAATATTCTTGTTCTTAATTTCATTCTTCTTCTATATTGATGGCGTTTATACAATCATCGATCTAGCAACTGCATATGGAACAGCACTTGGTCTAGATAGTACAAGTTTATTACTTGCATTATTACTAACACAGGTTGTTGCCTTCCCTGCTGCTCTTACATTTGGACGTCTTGCACAGAAGTTTGATACAACACGTCTCATTCTAATCTGTATCTTTGCATATCTCGGCATCGCAATCTTTGCAATCTTCTTGGATACACAAGTTGAATTCTGGATACTTGCAGTATGTGTAGGCTTATTCCAAGGTGGTATTCAAGCTTTATCACGTTCTTACTTTACAAAGATTATTCCAGCAGAACAGTCTGGTGAATACTTTGGCTTAATGGATATCTGTGGTAAGGGTGCAGCCTTCCTAGGTACAGCATCTGTATCACTTGTATCACAAGTAACAGGTTCTATCAGTGCTGGTGTAGGAAGTATCGCATTCTTCTTTATATTAGGTATCTTCTTCTTTATCAAAACAATTAAGACAAACTAAAAGCCCACGTGAGTGGACTTTTTTCATCAGTGACTAAATGCGTCAGGTAAATCATTTTCCAATAGAATTGTATCGGTAGGTAATGCATGTCGATAGATATGATCAAAGGCCTCTTTAACTGTCTTAACAACAATGACATGTTGCATATCAAAGTTAGCTTCTTGTAAACCTTCATAGATAGGCTTTGTTTGAATTTCACCAACAAGGATAACCTCATCTGCTTTACCCTTCATCTTACGACCAAATTCTTTATTTGCGTCATCTTGAATTGCACCAAGATCAATCATACCTGGTGTTACAACATAACGTGTGTTCGGCATCATTGATAGTACTTCGAGTGCCATTGCGGATCCTACTGGGTTAGAGTTAAACGCATCATCGATAAAGCGATAGCCATTGATTGTCTTTAGTTCTAAGCGGTGCTCTACTTGTTTCATTGTCTTAGCTGCACGTTGAATCGTTGACCATGGCACATTGAGATGTCTTGCGACACAGATTGCGGATAGAATATTGAGAATATTTAATTCGCCAAGAAGCTTTGTTTCGATACGTACACGTTCATCACGATGAACGACCGTAAAAGATGAACCCATACGTGTGTAAGTAATATCATCTGCGTAGTAATCTACATCTCTACTCTTTACTCCATAACTAACTGTCTTAACTGGATTCTTTAGGTGATAGTTACGGATAAAGTCATTATCATAGTTCAGGACTCCAAGGCCATTCTTTGGTAACAGTTCCATCATCTGCATCTTTTCTTTGATGATATTCTCTTGAGAGCCAAATGTTGCTAGATGTTGAGGTCCTATCGAAGTTACAACACCAATCGATGGTTGTACAAACTTCATTAAGTAAGTAATTTCACCAACATGGTCAGCCCCCATCTCGCATACAAATACTTTATGAATCGGTTTTAATAAAGTACGAATCGTAATTGTAATACCCATCGGTGTATTGTAAGAAGCTGGTGTCATTAATGTATTAAACTGTTCGCCAATCATTGCCTGCATGACATTCTTAGTGGATGTCTTACCATAGCTACCAGTAATACCAATCTTGATTAAATCTTTATCTTCACGAAGAATTTTCTTTGCTTGTCCAATGAACCACTGTTTTACAAATGTTTCAATTGGTGAAGTAATCCATCCTACAAAGAAGATTAAAATCCAAGGTAAGATAATCACTAGTGTAGATATGCATGCATACTGTGGTAAGAATTTATGATTGAGAAGTATCAAACCAATTTGCAATAGAGCCATGATTATGATTTGGCGTTTTACACGGCCTGTATAAACAAGTGGCTTTATGTACTTTTTATTCTTTTCGCGAATAACATTAATACCCGTAACAAGAAGTAGCAGTACAAACCATACCCATGCAAAGATTTTAAATCCTGCAAAATATGTTAACAATCCTGCAACAACGATATAGCAAAGCGTTGTAACGAGCATGTCCTGTATCATCTTTTTATTTCCAACAAGCCATTTACTATATCTGCCTATTTCATAGCGATTCTGTTGAAACATGTGTAATGCATGTTTTGTTGGTATCAACATTGCGACAATTGTCGCAACTGCAAGTATCCATCTTTCCATACTATGCCGTCTCCTTTAAGAATATATCCAGAACACGATTGAAACGGTCTGCTTGGTGCCAATATGCCCAATGGTCATCACCCGCAAATATCGCTAGACCTGCATCTGGCATCATTTTCTCCATCTGTTTTCCCATCCATAATGGTGCAGCTGTATCTAAATCGCCCCATACAAGTAATACTGGGCACTTCACCAAAGGTAAAAGCTCCGTAACATCATCATTAACCACCTTTACGAAGGTAGGTCTCATAATACCTTGGGCATTACGATAATCTTCT
>CALEMV010000225.1 GCA_937910655.1 uncultured Solobacterium sp. | reverse complement strand
GAGAATGGTTGAACTTTGTTTACAAGCACTTAGTGAAGGAAGAAAAGTTGTCATATTCTCTTACTTTCTGGATACACTATCTTTTGTCTCGGACTTATTATTAGGGAAAGCTTTACCTGTCATTAGTGGTAAATTATCACTGGAGAAACGACAAGATATTCTATGCCAATTTGAGGAGCCGATTGCACGTGTATTACCAATACAAATTCATGCGGGTGGAATTGGCTTAAATATTCAGACTGCAGAGATTGTCATTCTTTGTGAACCACAATTAAAACCTTCGGATGAAATGCAAGCTATTTCTCGCATCTATCGTATGGGTCAGGTCAATCATGTATTTGTATACCGATTATTAGCAGCAGATACGATAGATGAAATACTGGTTAAACGATTACATGATAAACAAGAAATCTTTGACCAATTTGCGGATGAATCTGAGATGTCGCAGAACTTAGAACAGTTTGAAGAAGCGGATATTCAAGCCCTTATTCAAAATGAAAGAAAAAAATTGAATCATTAGAGTAGACAAATAAAAATGATAGTACTATGATAATTTCCGTAATAAGAACGGTGAACAGGAGGAAGCGGGCATGAACAAACAAATGATGAATCAAATGTGTTGCTGTTGTATTTTAAACAATGTCCGGATGAATGCTGTTACTGCGTCGGGACTGCTTTAATTTACAATTATTGCAGTGATTCGCAAGTGCAATCGTAAATAAATCCGGGCATATGAATGCATGCTCGGATTTTTGTTTTACCGCTTGTCTATATTACGTAAAAGAAAGAGGAAAATACTATGTCAAATATCAAAAAATCAACAACTGAATTAATTGGTCACACACCATTATTAGAATTTACACATTTTGAAAAGGACCTTGGCTTAAAAGCACGTGTTGTAGCGAAGGTTGAATATTTTAACTTAACAGGTTCTGTAAAAGACAGAATTGCATATCAGATGATTGCAGATGCTGAAGAAGCAGGTTTATTAAAACCAGGTTCTACAATTATTGAACCTACATCAGGTAATACAGGTATTGGTTTAGCTGCGGTTGGCACAGCGAAGGGTTATCGTGTTATTCTAGTAATGCCAGATACAATGACTGTTGAACGTCGTAAGATGGTAAAGGGTTATGGTGCTGAAGTTGTATTAACAGAAGGCGCTAAGGGTATGAAGGGCGCAATTGCTAAGGCTGAGGAGCTTGCAGCCGGCATTGAGAATTCATTTATCCCACAGCAGTTTGAAAATATGTCAAACCGTAAAGCACATTACTTAACAACAGGACCAGAAATCTGGGAAGATACAGATGGTGAGGTTGATATCTTTATTTCCGCTATCGGAACAGGAGGAACAATCTCTGGTACAGGTAAGTATCTCAAGGAAAAGAATCCAAATGTGAAGGTGATTGGTGTTGAACCAGCAACTAGTGCAGTACTTTCAGGTGGTGCGCCAGGTCCACATAAGATTCAAGGTATCGGTACAGGCTTCATCCCTACAACATTAGATACAGAAATCTATGATGAAGTAATCAAAGTTACAGATGAAGAAGCCTTTACAACAGGTGCTGAGATTGGCAGAAAGGAAGGAATATTAGTTGGTATTTCTTCAGGTTCAGCAGTGTACGCTGCACTTGAAGTAGCGAAGAGAGAAGAGAATGCAGGTAAGTTAATTGTTGTATTATTACCTGACTCTGGAGATCGCTATTTATCAACTGCATTATTCGCAGAATAAAATGGAAAATTACGAAACACTACTTGAAGAACTAAATGATATTACAGATGAAGATCTAGTATTAAAAATGCGAATCCCTGATCGTACAAATATCATAACGATATTAAAACAGGTACAAGCAGTTATTTTGCCAGACTATTATCATGCTGGAATGTTAAATCAACAACAGGCGCTAAACTATTTATCGGAAGGTTTACAGAAGGAAATCCAAGCATCTTTACAATTTAAGGGTGCGGATTGTTCCGTCTGCGGACATTTAAGAGATATGTTCTTGCAGGAACTACCTACAATCAAGCGTTCTGTCTTAACAGATATCCAAGCAATCTATGATGGAGATCCAGCCGCGAAATCAAAGCCGGAAGTTGTTATTGCATATCCTGGTTTCTACGCTATCTTTATCTATCGTATTGCACATGTGTTATATAACTTAGGAGTTCCATATATCCCACGTTTAATGGCAGAATATGCACACGAAAAGACGGGAATTGATATCAACCCTGGTGCGAAGATTGGTGATTACTTCTGCATTGACCACGGTACAGGTGTTGTCATTGGCGAAACAGCAGTGCTTGGTCACCATGTGAAGTTATATCAGGGTGTTACACTTGGAGCGAAGAGTTTCAAGGTTGATGAGAATGGTGAGCTTGTAAAGGGTATAAAACGTCATCCAAATATTGGTAATAACGTTGTTATCTATGCCAATGCGACAGTTCTTGGTGGTGATACCGTAATTGGTGATGGTTGTGTCATTGGGGCGAGCGTATGGATTACAAAATCTGTAGAAGCTGGCACAACTGTATACTTTAATCCAAATAAATAAGCATAAGGGGTACTCCAAAAAGAGTACCTTTTTGTATAATAGGCATATGAATACACAACTTGCAGAAAAAATACGGAATGCAGAAAATTTAACATTTTCCGATAAAATAAAACTTATAAAAGACTTAAGTATCCCTGGTATCCTAGCAGTCATCACAGAAACTGTAATGGGATTTATTGATACAGCTATGGTTGGTGCACTGGGTGCATTAGCCTCTGCGTCAATTGGTCTTGTTATGTCGAGTACTTGGCTATTTGGAGAACTCATTAATAGCGTAGCGATTGGATTCTCTGTACAGGTTGCTCATGCGGTAGGTGCTGGAAAGCTTGAACGTAGTAGAAGGATATTTAAAGGTTCCCTTTTGACCTCACTGTTCATTTCATTTCTAATTGCAGGAGTCTGTTATGTGTGGGCACATGTTGCTCCATCATGGCTACAGGCCCAACCAGAGATATGGAAAGATGCGACGAATTATCTTGGATTATATGCAATTTTCCTTCCAATTCGTCAGTTAAATTACCTTGTAAATAGTATGCTGCAATGTGCGGGGGATATGAAGACACCAAGTAAGATGGCTGTTTTAATGCTGTCTCTTATACACATCTCCGAGCCCACGAGACTAGGCATG
>CALEMV010000224.1 GCA_937910655.1 uncultured Solobacterium sp. | reverse complement strand
CATGCCAAGAATATGGTGGCTGATGATAAATTCGGTATCGTGGGTACAGCGAATACAGACTATCGTAGTTACTTCCTACACTTTGAAAATGGTGTGGTGATGTATGATACAGATTCTGTATATAAGATGAAAGAGAATTTCTTAGAAGCACTTGAAGTATCACAAGAAGTTACATATGAAGAGGTGCGTGATACAGTATGGATCGTAAAGGTATTTAGAGCGGTTCTAAATGTATTTATCCCATTAGTATAAAAAAGAGGTTATATGGAAAAGATTGGTTTAGTATTGGAAGGCGGCGGTATCCGTGGAGCGTATACTGCAGGTGCCGTAAAGTGGTTAAACGATAACAATATTACATTTGATTATGGTGTTGGTATTTCGAGTGGTTCGGTATATCTAGCGCTGTATTGGCAGGGTGAAACAAAGATTGCCTATGATTTAGCGACGAAATACTCTATCGCACCAGATATCGTTGGGTTTAAGGCGTTGTTAAAAGAAGGTCATTTTGTGGCATACAATCATCTATTCAATGATGTATTAAAGAAGGAAGCACATATGACAATTCAGCCTTTATTAGATCAAAAGGCAAATATTGAAGTGGGTTGTTATGTGCTAGATGAAGGCAAGACAGTATACTATGGCATTGATGAAATGGACGATAGTATGCAAGTGTTGTTGGGTAGTTGCGCCCTACCAATCGCTTCAGCGATTGTAAACTATCGTGGTAAGAAGTTACTCGATGGTGGTATTACAAAGATGATTCCGATTGAGCGTGCATTAGAACAAGGATGTACAAAGACACTTGTCATCACTACAAAGCCAAAGGACTATGTTCGTAAGCCAGCAAGTAAGTTTGTGGAATTCTTAATGCGCATTATCTATCATAAGTATCCGCAAATTGCTAAAGACTATCATGTTCGTCATTTAAATTATTATCATCAAGTTGAAATTATCAACCAACAAGTAGAACAGGGTAAAGCAATACATATCCAGCCATCACAGAATATCAAGGTATCTCGCTATAAGGGTGATGTTGAAAAGACAAAGGCCTTATATGAACTTGGCTACAATGATATGGAAGCTAGACGTGAAGAAATCTTGAAGTTCTTAGGGAAATAGAAAGAAAAGTCCGATTATTCTTCGGACTTTTCATTTAGGTATTTTTGATAATTTGTAGCACTTAATACATTTTCCTTTGGCATGTTTTTCTCATCAGACCAACTTGCGATATACAAGGAGTAATACTCATCATAAGTAAGATTCGAGTCAACGATTGCCTTGGCTAATGACTTTCCAAGGTAACGAAGCTGGTTTGTTTCAGACTTATTGCCAGTAATGGCTGCCTTTGAGATAGGATAACGTAAGATGAATCCGTATTCTGCTGCGTTTTCTTTGAGCCATTGATAGGTGTTTGTCTGTGAGAAGGCACCACCTTCATAGGTAGGACTTACATCTGCAGCGTAGCCAGTTTGTTGTTCGGATTGTCCAGGGACATCCGCATATAGGTTTGCGACATCTGCGTTATAGGAACTGTAGATATCCTTTAATGCCTGATAGGATACATATCCTGTTGACGCAAAGAACGGAACTTTGTTTTGGATACTTGCGGCAGAGAGTGCTTCAAAGTTCTTTGCGGCTTCTGCACGTAACTGTACACCTTGAGAAGCGTATTGAAGATCAATTGTCTCTAAATCTTCTGGTACGTATTCTGCAGGTAGATTATTCTTCTGATTTACAAGAACAGTGATAGAAGAAGGGTCGGATACGATGTTCTCCGTATTTGGCACAATGAACGTGTTTGATAAAGTGAAGGAATCTTTGGAGTTTGTATCACGATGTAGAACACAATCATCGATATATACTTTTTCATCCCATTGATAATCGAACACAAGTAGTGGTGTAATTTCCCAATACTCTAAATTCTTAAAGAGATTGAGTATCTGTGCTTGTTCATATCCCTTATCCTTAAGGCGACTTGCAAGTAAGAAATCTTCTGCAGTTAGTGCACGATTATCTTTTACAGATGTGTAGAGCTCTAAGTAATCCACATTCAGTGTCTTTTTATCAAGTGCATTCGCAAGTGCCACAGAGTAATATCGATTGTCTAAGATTTCCTTTGTGAGTCTTTCATTTTTGATTTCTTTGATTTGCGTATTGGTATAGCCAAGACCCTTTAACTTTGAATTGGTAATCATATTTGGCAGTATTAGTGCTGTTACCAGAATACAAAGAACAATCACAAGTCCAATCAAAATTTCAGGACGAATACGACGTCTTGGCTTTTTGTGTTTTCTTGGTGGATTGATTGTACCGCTACTATGCTGTACTCTTTGGGGATTTTTATTATAGTTTGTCATAGTTCACCTCAAATTCTTTCCATATTGATGAAGTAGGGGTTGCTTGTACTACGATAGGTGTTTTTAAGGTTGGATGCGGGAATGTTAAGCGGAATGCGTACAATCCAATCGGACCTTTTGTTGTATGTGGATTGTATCGTTGATCATGAATGAGTGGTAATTTGCGACTAGCGAATTGAACGCGAATCTGATGCGATCGACCTGTACCAAGTGTGATGTGCACAAGGGACTGTCTTCCTTTTTGACCAATGACTTCATAGGATAGATGACATTTCTTACCATGTTTTGCGTCAGTGACACTGACGGTATTGGTACGTGTATCCTTGGATAGATAATCTTCTAACGTATCACTCTTCTTTGCAGGAATACCATCGAGAATGGCGAGGTATTCTTTCTTGAGTTGGTGTATTCGAACAGACTCAGATAAACGAGAAGCTGCTTTGGAGGTCTTCGCAAATACCATGACACCACCAACCGGTCGATCTAAACGATGTACAAGACCACAATATACGTTACCTGGTTTTTGGTATTTCTCTTTGAGATATTCTTTACACATGGTTAATAAATCCATGTCGTGAGAATCATCTTCCATAACAGGAATATTGATTGGTTTCTCCACGCACAAGACGTGGTTATCTTCGTAGAGGACGTTAATCATTTTCTCTGCCAGCTGCCATAGATGCCGCATGGTAGTAATAAGTCACGATTTGCAATTGGAAGGGCAATTTCGCCTGTTTCCACAATACCATTTGGATGATCTGGCAAAATCATTGTACGAAGTGTGTTATCTAAAACAATGGAAGAGAAACCAGTTGTATAGCT